>JBAUIQ010000480.1:0-1717 GCA_049683075.1 Pacificimonas sp. | reverse complement strand
GTCATGCCGAAGGGGTGGCCGATGGCGATGGCGCCGCCGTTGACGTTCAGCTTGTCCGGGTCGATGCCGAGATGGTCGCGGCAATAGAGGGCCTGGCTGGCAAAGGCCTCGTTGATCTCGAACAGGTCGATGTCGGCGATGGTGAGGCCTGCTCGTTCCAAGAGCTTCGGGATGGCGAAGACGGGGCCGATGCCCATTTCTTCGGGCTTGCACCCGGCGACCTGGAAGCCGCGGTAGACGCCGAGGATCTCGCGGCCTTCGGCTTCCGCCATTTTGCGGTCCATGACGATCTGCGCCGCCGCGCCGTCGGAGAGCTGGCTGGCGTTGCCCGCGGTGATGTGCCGGCCCTCTTTTATGAGTTCGCCGTCCTTGAAGACGGGCTTTAGGTTGGCGAGGATTTCTTTCGTGGTGCCCGGGCGGATGCCCTCGTCGGCGGTCAGGGTGACGGTCTCAGTCCCGGTCTGCGTGCCGTCCTTGGCGAAGAGGGTTTTCTCGACTGTGATGGGCACGATCTCGTCGGCGAGGCGGCCTGCCTCTGTCGCGGCAAAGGCGCGCTGCTGGCTGGTGGCGGCGAATTCGTCCTGAGCCTCGCGGGCGATGTTGTAGCGCTCGGCGACGACCTCGGCGGTCTCGATCATTGCCATATAGGCGTGTTCCTGTTCGGCGAGGACGCTCTCGTTGCGGTAGCGGGGCGCGTCCTTGGTGACGGTCCAGCTGATCTGCTCCATGCCGCCCGCCAGCGCGACGTCTATGTCGCCCGCGATGATGGAGCGCGCGGCGAGCGCGACGGCGTTGAGCCCGCTGCCGCACTTCCGATCGAGCGTGAAGCCGGGGACCTCGACCGGAAAGCCCGCCGCCAGCGCACACATGCGTCCCGCGTTGGCACCCTGCGTTCCCCACTGGTTGCCCGTGCCCCAGAAGACGTCGTCGATGCGGGCGGGTTCGACACCTGCGCGGTCGCACGCCGCCTTCATGACGTGTGCGCCCATGACGGGGGCCTCGGTCGCGTTGAACGCGCCGCGATAGGCCTTGCCGATGGCGGTGCGGGCGGTGGAAACGATTGCAGCTTCACGCATAGTTGGGCTTCCTCTTGGGGCGGGGCGGCGCTATCTGATGCCGCACAGGCGGGTGTAGCTCAATGGTAGAGCCCTTGCTTCCCAAGCAAGTGACGAGGGTTCGATTCCCTTCACCCGCTCCAGCAGCGACCCGCTGCTGGCGTTTGTTTCGTGCCGTCATCCCAGCGCAGGCTGGGATCCATCTCTGAACCTCTCCACTTGGTGCGAAGGCTTAGTGATGGATTCCTGCCTTCGCGGGAATGACGATCCTCTATGAGCCTGCATCCAGCCAAGTCTGGAGGAGCGTCCAGGCGATTGCCATGGGGGGCGGGGCCTGGAAGGGGCCGCCCCCAGCCATGACGGCGGCGACATCGGCGCGGCTGTACCAGCGCGCCTCCTCAAGTTCATGTTCGTCGAGCGTGATGTCCGTCGTCGTCGCCTCGGCGAACGCACCGATCATCAGGCTGGAGGGGAAGGGCCAGGGCTGGGAGGCGACATAGGCGACGCGGTCACTCCTGATGCCGACCTCTTCGTAGGTCTCGCGGCGGACGGCCTCCTCGATGCTCTCGCCCGGTTCGACGAAGCCCGCCAGCGCGCTCATGAAGCCCTTCGGGAACATGGGTTGGCGGCCGAGAAGGACGGCGTCCGCCTTGGTATCGACG
>JBAUIQ010000479.1:0-7211 GCA_049683075.1 Pacificimonas sp. | reverse complement strand
GCCGGATTGCGCGAAGCGACCGACGATATCGAGGCGGAAGGAATTCGACGTGCCTTGGCAAGAGCGGAAACGGCGGACTTGCTCATCGATTTGAGCGATGGCTGTGTTTCGGGAGACCAACGACGTCTGTGTGTGCGTAGCAAGAGTGACCTTCATGATGAAGACGCCGAGGTATATTTGATGGTATCCGCCGTGACTGGACGAGGCGTGACGGAGCTATTGACCGCTATCGCGGATGGTATCGTGGACATCACGGCGACGGGGGACATCCAAACAACGACCGCGCGTCAGGAGGAGGCGCTACAGCACGCGGCGGCGGCGCTTGCGTCCGCCGAGGCGACCGACGATATGGTGATTTTGGCGGAACGTTTACGGGAAGCGTCTGCGGCGCTTGGCCGACTGACCGGTCGCGATTGCACGGATGCGGTGCTTGATTTGGTCTTCGGACGTTTCTGCATCGGCAAATAACGTTTCACGTGAAACGCCTGTTGAACCCTTTTGGAAAGTACGAACGGTGACGCGGAGCTACGATCTTATCATCGTCGGTGCTGGGCATGCCGGAATCGAGGCCGCGGCGGCCGCGGATCGTATGGGTGCGAAGGTCGCGCTCATCACGATGTCTTCCGACGATCTCGGGCGCTTATCATGCAATCCGGCCATCGGTGGCCTTGGGAAGGGCCACATCGTTCGCGAGCTCGACGCCCTCGGTGGCGTCATGCCTGCATTCGCCGATCACGCCGCCATCGGTTATCGGTTGTTGAACCGTCGAAAGGGTCCAGCCGTCCGCGGCCCGCGCGCGCAGGTCGATCGAGATCTCTATCGACATGCGGTGACAGCCTGGCTTTCTTCGTCTGGCGTCGATCTGTGTCTGGGCGAGGTCGTCGATCTCGACGTGCGCGAGGGTATCGTAGCTGGGGTCCGTCTCCGCGAAAATGCGACGCTGTTCGCCAATGCTGTTATCTTGACGACAGGCACCTTTCTGGGCGGTGTCATGCATATCGGTGGCGAGCGGAACGAGGGTGGTCGCGTCGGCAACCGTGCCGCGGCCCGCTTGGGTGCGCGGCTCCGCGAACTGGGCGCACCTGTCGAGAGGCTGAAGACGGGGACGCCGCCGCGCCTCGACGGTCGTACCATCGACTGGTCGCGACTGACTTGGCAGCGCCCTGACGAAACCGTTGAACGGTTCAGTCTTTGGCGCGATACGCCGACCGCTCCCGCCGTCAGTTGCGCCGTCGCCCGGACGACGTCCGTGTCCCACAGTATTATTCGCGATCATCTCGAAGAAAGCGCTACTTTCAGTGGGGCGATCACCGGCGGCGGTCCGCGTTACTGTCCGTCGATCGAAGACAAGGTGACCCGGTTCGGTGATCGCGATGGACATCAGATCTTTCTGGAGCCTGAGGCGCTGGGAAGCCACCTCGTCTATCCTAACGGCATTTCGACGGCACTGCCGCTGCAGGCGCAGATGAAATTCGTTCAAGCGATCAAGGGGCTCGAACAAGTGAAGATCGTGCAACCCGGTTATGCGGTTGAGTATGACTATCTCGATCCGCGCGCGCTCGGCCCGGACCTGCAGTCGAGGCTGCTACCTGGCCTTTACCTGGCGGGCCAAATTAACGGAACGACGGGATATGAGGAGGCCGCGGGACAAGGTCTCGTCGCGGGATCGCACGCTGCTGCGGCAGCGCTGAACCTAGAGACGCCCGCACTCGATCGGACAAACAGCTATATCGGCGTGATGGTCGATGACCTGGTCGTGCAAGGCGTCAGCGAGCCTTACCGGATGTTCACGTCGCGAGCTGAATTCCGTCTCGCTCTGCGAACCGACAATGCGTATCGACGGCTGACACCGATTGCGAAGGCGGCCGGCTTGGCGACCAAAGACCTGACGCACTGGTTTGACGAGCGTGCGTCAGTTTACCAGCGTGGGCGCTCGATCCTGGACGAAACCTCGGTGACCGCGAGCCAAATGACACATGCGGGGGCCTCGGTTCGTCAGGACGGAGCGCGCCGGTCTCTTTTCGAATGGCTTCGCTTTCCCGATGTGGACTGGCATCTCGTCCGTTCATTCGTCGCTGAGCTGGGCGGGATCGATGACACGACCGCTGAGAGTCTCTGCGTTGACGCGGAGTACCACGAATATCTTCAGAGACAGCTCGCTGAAGTCGAAAAACTTCGAGCTAACGAAAGCCGAAAGCTATCTGCCGATCTCGATTACCACGATATGCCTGGGCTTTCGAACGAGATGGCTGAGCGCCTGTCGGCTGTACGCCCACAGAGTTTGGGCGCCGCCGCCCGCATCGCCGGACTGACCCCGGCAGCGTTAACGGTCCTGCATGCACATTGTGCGCGGGCGGCCTGAGTGGTCGTTGTTTCACGTGAAACGGAAGCGAAGTTCGAACGCTATCTCGAATTGCTGGCCAGCTGGCAGTCGCGCATGAATCTAGTCGCGCCATCGACTCTATCGGAGGCGCGGACGCGACATATCGAAGACAGCGCACAGCTCGTCGACCATATTCCGCCCGACCAACCGTCAGATGTTTGGCTCGACTTCGGCGCGGGGGCCGGGTTTCCCGGTTTGGTTATCGCAATTATGCGAGACGTCGAGATGCACCTTGTCGAATCTCGCGCCAAAAAATGCCAGTTCTTGCAGGCCGTTGTCGACGATCTCGAGCTTAGCGATCGTGTGACCATTCATGCGCGGCGGGTCGAGGACATGACGACACCGAAGGCGGACATACTGTCAGCGCGTGCCTGCGCCGCGCTTCCCAAGCTGTTTGACTGGGGGCGGGGTCTTGCGGCAAGGCATAGTCTGTGGCTGTTTCCAAAGGGACGGACGGCGAACGAAGAAGTCGAGGCTGCGCGGAAGACATACGCGTTTGACGTCGATCTTCATTCGAGCCGGACGGACAAGGAGGCCGCAATTGTGGCGGCGCGAAATGTGCGTCGTTTGGATCGCGAAACGACGCGGGGGAGAGCGAGACGGCGATGACGATCTTGGCTGTGGCGAACCAGAAGGGTGGGGTCGGTAAAACGACAACGACCGTCAATCTGGGCACCGGTCTCGCCGCGGCAGGCAAGCGCGTCTTAATCGTCGATCTGGACCCCCAGGGAAATAGCTCGACCGGCCTCGGAATCGGGCAGGCCGCGCGCGAGATCGATAGTTATCACTTGTTATTGGGCGAAGCCGTGCTCGAAGATGCAGCGCAGGCGACGTCCGTACCTGGCCTTCGCCTCGTTCCGGCAACGGTCGACCTGTCCGGCGCGGAGGTCGAGCTTGTCGACATGAGCGCTCGTATGCACAGGCTGGAGCGCGCGCTTGCTTCGGCGCATGCTGACTATGATTATGTCCTGATCGACTGTCCGCCTTCGCTTGGTCTGCTGACGGTCAACGCCATGGTCGCCGCCGATGCATTGATCGTGCCCCTACAATGCGAGTTTTATGCTTTGGAAGGCTTGAGTCAGCTCCTGAAGACCGTAGACCGCGTTCGCGACGGCTTCAATTCCCGACTGAAGATCCTCGGCGTTGTCTTGACGATGTTCGACAGTCGTAACCGGCTGTCGACGATGGTGGCCGAAGACGCCCGCGCCTGCCTCGGTTCAGCTGTTTTCGACACCAGCATCCCCCGCAACGTCCGCCTCTCGGAAGCGCCAAGCCACGGGATCCCAGCGTTGGTCTACGATCATCGCTGTGCGGGGTCAGGCGCCTATATTGCGTTGGCGCGTGAGGTTCTTGGCCGGACCGAGCCCACAAGAGTTGCCGCATGAGCGAGGACGCGACGCCCGCGCGCCGACGACCAGGGCTCGGCCGAGGATTGTCGGCGCTGCTCGAGGAGATCGAAACGAGCCGCGTCGGTGGCGAGGAGAATGTATCGCCAAGCGATGGTGGCATGACCATCGTCCCGATTGCGAGACTTCGCGCAAACCCAACTCAGCCGCGCCGACATTTCGAACGGGCAGCGCTCGCCGAGCTCGTGGACTCGATACGCAGCAATGGCATCCTGCAACCGATCGTCGTTCGTAAGGGGCGTGATCGCGATCTGGAAATCGTTGCCGGCGAACGTCGCTGGCGGGCGGCGCAGGCAGCTCGCCTGACCGAGGTGCCCGTCGTCATCCGCGATCTGGATGATGCCAGCATGTTCACCATCGCGCTCATCGAGAACATCCAGCGCGAAGACCTGACGGCGGTCGAGGAGGCGCAAGGCTATAAGCGCTTACAAGAGCAGCATGGGCAAAATGCCAACGACATAGCAGAGATGGTCGGCAAGTCTCGAAGTCACGTCGCCAACCTCGTCCGTTTGCTCGATTTGCCAGAAGGAGTTTTGGAGCATGTGAACGAGGGTCGTCTGTCCATGGGCCAGGCGCGCGCACTAATCGGTACCGACGATCCGGCCGCGCTCGCCGAGCGGATTATTGCCGAAGGCCTGACAGCTCGCGCGAGTGAGACCCTGGCCCGGACTGACGGGGGAAAGGTTGCGCGACCGCGGCAAAGTCGATCAGCGGCTGAGCGCGATCCGGACGTGGTCGCACTCGAAGAGCGTATCGGTGCGGCTACGAGTACTCAGGCCAGCTTGGAGACTGACGGTGCGTCGGGAAAATTGACGCTGTCCTTTTCGTCGGCGACCGCCCTCGATGCGCTGGTCGCCCGGCTGACCGTCTAGGCTTTTTGCTTCCGCAACTCGTCGCGGATCTGCTTCAGGAGAATGATGTCCTCTGGCGGCGAACTCGGTTCGGTCGCCTCCGTCTCGGGATCGTTCATGTTGATGCGGTTCACGGTCCGGACCAGCAGAAAGATGATGAAGGCGAGGATGAGGAAGTTCACGATGACCGTGATGAACTGGCCGTAGCCGAACAGGGAGACGCCAGCCTCTTTCAACTCCTCGTAATTCGTACGTGACCCGTCATAGCCGTCCGGGATCTGACCCAGGACGATGAAGTAGCTGGAGAAATCCAGCCCGCCGAATATCAGGCTGACCAAGGGCATGATGATGTCTTGTGTCAGTGACGTCGTGATCAGGGCAAAGGCGCCGCCGATGATGACGCCGACCGCCAAATCCATGACATTGCCACGCGAAATGAATTTCTTGAACTCATCCATCATGCCGTCGGTCCCTCCCTGACTGCCCCGATGCCGTCCTTAAACCTCGATCAATCGATCTGGCAACTCATTGGGATTGCTGCTTCCCGGCGGGAAATGCTCGGCAAGAACGGTGCCGCAGGTCGCGACTGCCGCCACGAAGCCGCCGGCAATATCCTGGCGGCGTGCGTGGTCAACGAGCTGGGCTGTGGCCTCCGCCCAGACAGTCTCATCGACACGCTCGTATATGCCCTCGTCGGCGATAACCTCGGCATGGCGATCATGTCGGCTGAGGAAAAGTAATACACCCGTTCGCCCGTCGGTCAGGTGAATACCGTGCGACAGAAAGCTCTCCATGGCGGCGCGGTGGACGGCGACCTGGCGTAGTGAGGCGGGGGCGAGTCGGTATTTAACCGCATCCACGCGAACGATCAGCCAAGTGATCGCGAACAGTAGGGCCGATGTCATCGCGTGAAGGCTGACGAACTCGTCGAGCCCTGCCGCGTCGCCCGCGGACCATCCGCCAACGAGCCAGTCGGGGTCGAGGATGCCAAACCAAAGGAGAAACGGAGGCACGACCAGCGCAATGAGTGCTGCCCACGCCAGCGGAACGACGTCATGACTGTCCGCGGCCTCTGTAAATACACAGAATATCTCGCCTGACGTCCGCGTCTCCGCGTCGGCGATTGCGGCGCTGACAAGATCATGGTCGGACGTGGAAAGGGACATCGCTACCAACCGCCGCTCGCGCCGCCGCCGCCGAAACCGCCGCCGCCGCCCGAAAAACCGCCAAATCCTCCTCCACCAAAGCCACCGGAGGAGCGTCCGCCAGAGAAACCGCCTCCGCCCATGGGCAGACCCCAAAGTAAAAGGCCACCGCGTCGTCGTCCTCCGCGCCGCTTCGACATGCTCCAAATATTGAAGGCGATGATGAGGAGGAAGAAGACGAAGCCCCAAGGGAAACCGCCGTCGCGCCCGCCCGAAGATGCACGCTCTGCCTCCGCAGCGCGTAGATTAGCGGCTGCCTCCTCGGGCGGCAGGGCGAGTTGCGTCGCGAGCGTCCCCACACCGGCGCGGATACCGCCCTCAAGGTCACCGTCGCGAAATGCGGGCAAAATCTGTCGGTTAATAATTAGAAAGCTGAGGCCGTCGGACAATATGCCCTCGAGGCCATAGCCGACCTCGATCCGCACCTTTCGCTCATTGGGGGCCACTAGAAGGATTGCGCCGTCACTGCGGTCCGCATCGCCGATGCCCCATTCGCGGCCAAGCCGATAACCATAGTCCTCAATCGGATAGCCTTCCAGATCGGGCACCGTTGCCACGACAAGCTGCCGCTGCGTCTCGTCCTCGAGGCGCTGGAGACGCGCCGTCAAATCTGCCTCTGCCGCTGGTGCCAAGATATTCGCTTGATCCACTACGCGACCGGATAGTGCAGGGAAGTCCTGCGCAAGGGCCGGAAAAGCCGAGAATAGACAAAGAATGACGATCAGCGGTCGTATCATCGACGGTAGAACCGTCCTTTCGGGGCGTAACGCCCTTAAAATTCGACCGTGGGCGCTTCCTCGGCCCCGGCTGACGTCGCTTCGAACGGTTGCATGGGCTCGGCACCGTAGATGAAGCGCGCGGCGATCAGGCTGGGGAAGGTGCGGACCTCGGTATTATAGGCCTGAACCGCCGCATTATAGTCGCGGCGAGCGATGGCGACGCGATTTTCCGTGCCTTCCAGCTGCTGTTGCAACATCGCGAAATTCTCGCTGGAGCGGATTTCAGGATATCGCTCGACGGTTACAAGTAGTCGTCCAAGCGCACCGGATAGGTTATTTTGTGCCGCCTGATAGCGTTGCATGGCGGCGGGATCGGTCAGGTCGCCCGGGTCGAGGTTGACCTGAGTTGCCGACGCGCGGGCTTCTGTAACCTGTGTCAGGACCTCGCGCTCTTGGTCGGCGATGCCCTGCACGGTCGCGACCAGATTCGGGATGAGATCAGCCCGTCGTTGATAATTGTTCTCGACGTCGGCCCATCGGCCTTTCGCTTCTTCCTCGGCGGTCGGTACGCTATTGATGCCGCAACCGGAAATAAGCAGTGCACTTGCGATAATCAGGATCGAACGCATCGGCATGGGTCCCTCGCA
>JBAUIQ010000478.1:0-7236 GCA_049683075.1 Pacificimonas sp. | reverse complement strand
ATATGGTTGCCCTCAACCGTGCAAGCCTCGACTGGCGCGGAAAGCGTTAGGCTTTCCGATTGCCCTCGGCATCGAACAGCGCCCTGGGGACCGTCTTCAGATGAACATCACGCTGCGGGAACGGGATCTCGATGTCGTTCTCCTTGAAGAGATCCCAAAGCTTATTGAGGATCGCGCTCTTCACGTTGCCGACGCCTTCTTCGGCGTCTGAAATCCAGCATAATATGTCGTGGTCGACACTCGAATCGCCATAGCCGGTCAGCCAGACGTTCGGCGGCGGTGTATCGAGCACGCGCGGGACGGACTTCGCCGCCTCAAGCATCAGCTCCTGCGCTCTGTGAATGTCGCAATTATAGCTGACCCCGACGGGCACGTGGATCCGAACATTGCGGCTGGAATAGCTCCAGTTTTCCACCTGCTCCGTCATCAAGATCTCGTTCGGAATCAGATACTCGATCCCGTCACGCGTGATGATCGAAACAGCGCGCACGCCGATCTTGTTGACCCAGCCGAATGTGTCGTCGACAACAATGACGTCTCCCGGCTTGATGGACCGGTCGATAAGCAGAATGAGGCCGGACAAGAGGTTGCCGAACGTCTTCTGCATGCCGAAACCAATGGCAAGGCCAAGCGCACCGGAGAAAACGGCGAGCGCGGTCAGGTCGATGCCGAGCAGCTCGACACCGAGGAAGAACGCGATGCCGACGACGGCAAGGCCCGCAAGCTTCTGAAACAGGACCCTCTGCGACAGGTCGAGGCGCTTCGACCCGCCAATCACGCGCTCGAGAAGCTGCGAGGCAAAGCGGGCCGCTGCGTATAGCAGAACAACGACGACGACGGCGTTGATGAGGTCGAGCGCCGACACGCGGCGGCTTCCGATGCGCAGGGCGGCATCGTCGAGCGCGGCGACCAGCGGATCGAGGCTGCCAAGACTGGACGCGATTGACGCCACGGCCGCAAACACCCCGACGATGACGGCGATCAGCCAATTGATCTTAATGGTGCGGGCAATGACGTAGGCGAGGCGACCCATCGCGATGCCCAATGCGGCCGCGACGATGACGGTGCCGTAGAAACCGAAGGCCGTGATGGCACCCGCCGCAATCAAGATGATGATCGTCGTCAGGACACCCATCAAGCGCGGCGCCCAGATGGCGATATGCTGGAAGGCGTTGGCGTCGCGGCGCTCCAGGAAGCTCCTGACCCTCGGCCCGACATAGCGACGAACGACCCAACCAGCGGCGATGGCGATGACGACGGATACCGCCGCGAATATCAGCGCTTCCTGCCGAACGACGGTGTCGACCGGAAAGCCGAGTTGGACGGCGAGGCGCTCGAGCTGTTCGATCATGATGGGTAGCGGTCTAGGCCGCGCGTCAGATCGGCGATCAGATCGACTGCATCTTCAAGACCGCAATGGATACGCAGCATCGGCCCCTCGGCCGCCCAGTCGGTCGCCGACCTGACAGTCTCGGGGCGGATCGGCAGGACCAGACTTTCGAAGCCGCCGAAGCTGAACCCAATCCCAAAAAGGTCGAGCTGGTCGATGATCTCTGCAAGACCCACTCGCTCGCCACCCTTCATCACAAGTGAGAAGATGCTGCTGTAGCCCGCGAAATCGCGCTGCCACAAATCATGTCCTGGATCGCCATCAAGGCCGGGACAAAGGACGCGAGCGACCTTCGGATGGGCTCGGACGGCCTGCGCCACGGCCAGCGTAGTGTCGCCATGCTGGCGCATCCGAAGCGTCAATGTGCGAAGGCCGCGAAGGGCTAGGAACATATCGTCCGGTCCCGCGGTCTGCCCAAGCCGGAGCGCCATGGCCTTCAGGCGTGGCCAGTGTTTCGCCGTCGCGCTTGCCGAACCGAGCAGCGCGTCCGAATGACCGATGACGAATTTCGTCAGCGACTGCACGACGATATCCACACCATGCGCGAGCGCAGGAAAGAGGAGCGGTGTCGCCCATGTGTTATCGAGGATCGTCGTGACGTTTCGCTCTCTGGCGATGGCAGTGATGGCGGGTACGTCCTGAATCTCGAACGTCAGCGATCCGGGGCTCTCCAGGAAAATCACCTTCGTGTTGTCGCGCAGAAGCTTGTCGATGCCTGCGCCGACAAGAGGATCGTAAAACTCAGTCTCGATGCCCATGCGCTTCTGCAGCCCGGAAGCGAGATTGCGCGTCGGCTCGTAGACGCTGTCGGCCATCAGAAGATGATCGCCCGTACGCGCGACCGCGAGGATCGCCGTTACGATGGCGGCGACGCCCGACGGAAAAATGCGCGTGCCCGCTGCCTCCGGTTCGATGGCGGTAAGGGCGTCTTCGAGCGCCGTCATCGTCGGCGTGGCGCGCCGTCCGTAATAGGGGCCGCTGTCCGGGTCCGCCACACGCGCATCGAATTCCGCGAGACTGTCGAACGTACAAGTCGAGGCGCGGACGACCGGTGTGTTGACGACGCCGATCTCCGCCGCGAGCGCGCGCCCGACATGCGCGAGCCGCGTGGCCGTCTTCAGATCTGGTGAGCCGTCGTCCATCGGGGCGGCACGCGCGTCCTACGCGGCGCCCGTCACTTTCTGTGTGTCGTCGCTGCCACCCCATTCAGCCCAGCTGCCGTCATAGAGTGCGGTCTTTTCGGCGCCCACCAGCTCGAGTGCGAAGCTTAGCGCAGCGGCGGTCAGGCCGCTGCCACACATGGTGACGACTGGCCTGTCGGGGTCGATCCCGGCGTCCTTGAAAACGCCGCGCAGCTCGTCCTTCGATTTGTACGTGCCGTCCTCGTTGAACAGCTCGCCATGTGGAACGTTTTTCGCGCCGCGAATGTGACCGGCGGCGACACCTTCGCGCGGATCATCGTCTTCGCCGGTAAAGCGGGCCGCGGGCCGGGCATCGACAATCTGCTCGTCCCCGGACTTCTGATTGGCCTTCATATCGTCCAGGTCGCGGATCTGCTTGTCATCTTTCCACACGGTGAAATGGCGATGGCGCACACTCGCCTTGCCGGATTCCAGCGGTCGCCCTTCGGCCTTCCATTTGGCCAGGCCGCCATCGAGGATGGCGACCTCGTGCGCGCCGAAGGTCTTCAGCATCCACCAAGCGCGGGCCGCGGTCTTCAGGTCGCTGTCGTCATAAACGACGATCCGGCTGCCATCGCCTAGGCCAATGGCCTGCATGCGACTGGCGAACTTCTCGGCGCTCGGCATCATGCCGGGCAAGTCGGAATCCTTGTCGGCAAGCTCGGCGAGATCCATGAAGACCGCGCCCGGAATGTGCGCGTTCTCGTATTTCGCCCGCGCATCGCGATCGAGGAAATAGGTCGCGTCGACGATCCGCAGATCGGGGGCCTCCAGCTCACCGGCCAGCCACTCGGTCGATACGAGAGAATCCATTTTGCGCGCCTTTTCCCGTTGATCTCAGGCAAAAGGCATAGCGGGGGGCGGTTGGCAAGGCTAGACCGCCGAACCATGGAAACCCAGCATCTCGGCAAGACCAGCGACCTGCCCGCCAGCCCGGAAGAGGCGGTCCTCGATTATCCCGACAATCCGCGTCCGGGCGAACGCTATCTCGTGCGCTTCGCCGCGCCCGAATTCACCTCGCTTTGCCCCGTCACGGCGCAGCCCGATTTCGCGCATCTCGTCATCGATTACGTGCCGGGCGATAACATTGTAGAGTCCAAATCCCTGAAGCTATTTCTTGGCAGCTTTCGAAACCACGCAGCTTTCCATGAAGATTGCACCGTCGGGATCGGAAAGCGTCTGGCAGACGAAATGGACCCGGTCTGGCTTAGGATCGGCGGATACTGGTATCCGCGCGGCGGCATTCCGATCGACGTCTTCTGGCAGACGGGCGCTCCCCCTGCCGACGTCTGGATCCCCGATCAGGGTGTGGCACCCTATCGCGGGCGCGGCTGACGCCGGAACCTCGACGGCGCCGCGGCGCTTGACGACGAAACCACTCGTCGAGGAGCGCCAGTAATGTCCGTCAAGATCGCCGTCGTCTATCATAGTGGCTACGGCCATACCGAGCGCATGGCGAAGGCCGTCGTAGAGGGTATGGAGCACGCCGGTGCGAACGTTTCGCTCGTGAAGGCCACCGAGGTCGAGCCGACGGACGATGTCTTCGCCGAGGCCGACGCTATCGTGTTCGGCTCACCGACTTATATGGGCTCGGTTGCGGCGGAACTTGAGACATTTTTCGATGCGTCATCGAAAGTCTGGTTCGGGCAAGGCTGGAAGGACAAGATCGCGGGCGGCTTTACCAACTCCGGCAGCCCATCCGGTGACAAGGTTGTCACCTTGGTGCGGATGGCGACGATCGCTGCCCAACATGGCATGATTTGGATCGGCGTCGGCGAGCTGTCTGACGCGGAAACGGGTATCAATCGCCTCGGCGGCTACATCGGGGCAATGGCGCAGTCCGACAATGCGCCGCCCGAAGAGGGCAATCCGCCCAAGGAAGACCTGATGACCGCGCGCCACTATGGCGTTCGCATCGCCAACCTGACGCTCAGATGGCGCCGGGGTACCGACGTTAACTAGTCGATCCCGACAACCTTATGGGTCTGGACGCTCAGTCGCCATTGCGGATGGCCCAGGCAATAGCGGATCGCGGCTGCGGTATTTTCGGCCTGCGCCGGGCTGTCCATCGGTTGCAGGAAGAAATGATCGAAGGCGAGGTCG
Source organism: Pacificimonas sp. (assembly GCA_049683075.1). Classification (GTDB taxonomy): domain Bacteria; phylum Pseudomonadota; class Alphaproteobacteria; order Sphingomonadales; family Sphingomonadaceae; genus Pacificimonas. The sequence continues at coordinate 2,562 of JBAUIQ010000478.1, read as the reverse complement.
GCGAAGTCCGAGGGATCGTTCTGCGCCTGCGGAAATACAAGCTTCAATTCATTGCCGGATTTTTGCACGAGCGGCTGCGCAGCCTTCGGGCTGACACAGAGCCAGTCGATGCCTTCCGGCGCGGCGATCGTACCGTTGGTTTCGACCGCAATGCGAAAGCCGCGTTCATGCAGCGCATCGACGAGCGGCGGGTCGAGCTGCAGTAGCGGCTCACCACCCGTACACACCACGAGACGATGCGAAGTCGTATCGCCCCAACAACGGGAAACCTGATCCGCGAGGTCGTCCGGCGTTTTGAACTTACCGCCGCCCTGACCGTCGGTCCCCACGAAGTCCGTATCGCAAAATGTGCAAATAGCGGCGGCCCGGTCGCGCTCCAGCCCGCTCCATAGGTTACAGCCTGCAAAGCGAAGAAACACAGCACGCGTTCCGGCTTGCGCGCCCTCGCCCTGAAGGGTGAGGAATAGCTCTTTGACGGCGTAGGTCATGCGTAGCGTGTCGGGTCGGGAAGGCCCGCCTCGACGAACCCTTTTTGCCGGAGACGACAAGCGTCGCAGCGTCCGCAGTGGAGGGCCTCGTCGTCGCGGGTTACGGGGTCATAGCAGCTCCACGTCTCGCCGGCGTCGACGCCCAGCTCCGCAGCGAGACGTGCGATCCCCGCCTTGTCGAGGTCGAGGAGAGGCGTGTGGATCTTGAACCTCTCGCCCTCGACCCCCGCTTTCGTCGCCTTGGCCGCCATATCCTCGAACGCGGCGATGAACTCCGGCCGGCAGTCAGGATATCCAGAATAATCGAGCGCGTTGACGCCGATATATATGTCGCGTGCCTTCGCGGCCTCGGCCCACGCCAGCGCAACCGACAGGAATACGGTATTGCGCGCCGGGACATAGGTCGGCGGAATTATGTTTTCGTCCACCGCGCCATCACCCTTCGGCACGTCGATATCATCGGTCAGTGCCGAACCACCAAACGCCGTCAGATCGAGCGGCAGAATGACGTGCCTGACCGCGTTGAACCGCGCCGCCGCCCGCCGTGCCGCCGCCAACTCAACACGATGTCGCTGGTGATAATCGATGGTTAGCGCCATCGGCGCAAACCCGTCTCTTACCGCGGCCGCAAGACACGTAGTCGAGTCGAGACCGCCCGAAAGGAGCACGATTGCTGTTGCGTTCATCCCGCGCGCGATAAATGGTCAGGGACTATGCGACAAGCGGATCAGCCGTCGCGGAAAGACATGGAGACTCCATTCATGCATTCGAAATTTGTGGCTGCCGTCGCAATATCGATGTCACTGTCGGTACCGGTGACCGCGCAGTCCGCGCAGGAGAGATTCGAAAGCGCCCAGACCGCTTTCGATGGCGAGGACTGGGCCAAAGCCGCGCGCGAATTCAGCGCACTCGTCGACGACATGAGTGCAGCGCAGCGCCGAGGCCTCGTCGGCGCGACCGTCCTCAGTCGTCTTGGCGAAGCTTATGTGCGCCAAAGCGAGACGGATCTTGCCGTGGGACCGCTGGAGGAGGCGGATACGATCTTCGCCAGTGCCGGGACGACCGGTCCCGACGCTTACGCGACATCTTATTTTCTGGGTCCCGTGTACGAAGCGCAGGGACGGTTCGAGGCCGCCGCGGCCGCTTACCGCCGCGCCCTTTTGCTTTCGGAAGGCGCGCCGTCCATCGCCGCGTCCGCAGGGCTCGCCCGTGCAACACTCTTTTCTGATCCCGACACTGCCCGCAGGCAGCTCGACCAACTGATCGCACGCGCAGAGGGCGCAGACGAGCCCAATGAGGACGAACTGTCGGCATATTATATGCTGCGCGGCCGTGTCGAAATGAACGCTGGTGCCCTCGAGGCTGCCGACAGCTGGTACGGTAAGGCAATCGACATCACCGGCAGTCGCTCTCGCCGCGTTTCCGTACGCGATACACGGGTTCGCAGTGAACATGCCTATCTCGCCTTCCTGCAGGGTGATCAGAAACGCGCCCGCGAGCGTTTGGTATTTGCAGGCGCCAACAGGAGCGACGATACACCTTCCATACCGGCCCGCCTTGGGCTGCCCAGCTGCTCTCCCGCCAGCGCCGTGCGCCCAGAAGACTGGATGATCCTTGACCTGGCGATCCGTGAAGACGGATCGATAGCGGGCGTGACGCCAATATATTCGTCTCGGCCGGGCGCGATCGAAGCCGAATTTGTGAGCGCAATGCGTGACAGCTATTGGCGGCAAGAGGCCCTCGACGATGTAGACCCGTTTTGGCGCGCCTCTTTGCGTGTCGAAGTTCGATGCGAGGATCTGCGTGAGCGGCGAGATTGGTCGGCAGATATCATGAGCGACATGAACTTGCCGGTTTTCGAAGAGTCGGAATTGCGCACCCCCCGGGAGATCCGTGCAGAGATCGTCGAGATCGAGCTAACGAAGAGCAATGACTCGGTCGCGTTGCTGCGGCCTCTTCTTGAACTTCGCGAAGTAGGCGGCGTCGGAGAACGTCAATCGGACGAACATCGCGAACGGGTCGACCGGATCGCCGTCGCTGCGAACCTTCCGGACGCTCAGAGGGGTGTGCTCTC
>JBAUIQ010000477.1:0-5092 GCA_049683075.1 Pacificimonas sp. | reverse complement strand
GCCCAAGCGGGCTGGGCTCGCCCACGAGGCGGCCCGGAATGCGATAGGATTCGAGCCGGTTGTGAAGCCAGCGGCCCTGTTTGTCATTGCGATGGCTATAGCTGAGAAAGGCGCGGTAATCACCATTGGCTTCGTCTGTCGTCGCCACGCCCCGCTCCCCGAATCGGACCGAATTGTCTTCGATCGGACCGCCTCTGCAATTGTTAAGCCAGCTCAGCGGAAATTGCATCTTCCTTCTTCGATAAGGCAGGACCGTCGGCTTGCGGAAGGCGAACATCGATGAGGCGCGGCAGAATCGCGTCGAGCAGCAGGCGCCCTTTCGGCGCGACCGCAAGCCGATCGCCATTCCAGGTCACGAACCCCTGCGCGCGCAATCTCGCGGCCTCCTCGACGTCCAGGCTGTTCGCGAGCGTGACGCCCGTCGCGAGCTCGAAATCCTCGGCGCTGACGCCCTCCGACAGGCGCAGCCCCATCATCAGCGCCTCGGTCGCCCGTTCTTCCAGATCAAGCGGGGTCTCGCTCTCGATCCCGTCGCCCGCGTCGCGAACGAGGCCCAGCCAGCGTTCCGGCAGGCGCGCCCGGACGGTCGCGGCACCGTTCCGTCGCCCATGCGCGCCCGGACCCACACCCACATAATCGCCATAGCGCCAGTATGTCAGATTGTGGCGGCTCTCCGCGCCCGGCGCGGCATGGTTCGAGGTTTCGTAGGCCGGACGTCCCGCCGCCGCCGTCATCTCCTGCGTCAGCAGGAACATGTCGGCGGCGAGGTCGTCGACGGGCAGCACCAGGTCGCCGCGGCGATGACGCGTAGCGAAATGCGTGCCCGGCTCGATGGTCAGCTGATAAAGCGACAGGTGATCCGTCCCGAAGGCCAGCGCACGTTCAAGCTCGGCGCGCCAGGCGGCCAGCGTCTGCCCTTCCCGCGCATAGATCAGGTCGGTCGACACCCGCGCGAAGTTCGCCTGCGCGATGTCGAGGGCGGCCAGACCCTCGGCAACATCATGAGCGCGGCCCAAGCCCTTCAGATCGGCATCGTTGAGTGCTTGCAGGCCGAGCGAGACGCGGTTGACGCCCGCCTTGGCAAATCCTGCAAACCGCGCGGCCTCCACGCTCGACGGATTGGCCTCCAGCGTGATTTCGATGTCATCGCGCACCGACCAGAGCGATGTGGCCCGTTCAATGACCGCGCCGACCGTTACCGGGTCCATCAAGGAGGGCGTCCCACCACCGAAGAAAATGCTGCCAAGCGTTCGGCCGGGCGTCAGCGCCGCTTCACGCGCCAGTTCGACGAGCAGCGCATCGCGCCAGTCCGCCTCCGGCCGCACCGTGCGGACATGACTGTTGAAATCGCAATAGGGACATTTCGAGACGCAGAACGGCCAGTGGATGTAAAGCGCCAGAGGCTGTTTTTCGATCATCGCCGCAGGGAGGCGCGCACCAGCTGCTGGAAGGCGGCGGCCCGGTGGCTGATGCGGTGTTTTTCGTCCGGGTCCATCTCGGCGAAGCTGATGCCGTCGCCGGTGCGCTGGAAAATCAGGTCGTAGCCGAAGCCCTTGTCCCCGCGCGGCGGCCAGACGATCGTTCCTTCGACCTTCCCCTCGAAGGTTTCGACATGGCCATCCGGCCAGGCGAGCGACAGCGCGCAGACAAAGCGGGCGGCCTTGGACGGGTCCTCACCCGCCGACATGGCGTCGTGCACCTTCTTCATGGCAAGATCGAAATCCTTCGCCTCGCCGCCCCAGCGCGCCGAGTAGATACCCGGCGCACCGCCGAGCGCATCGACGACCAGCCCGCTGTCGTCCGCAAGCGCGGGCCTGTCGCTGCCAGTCGCCGATGCCAGCGCCTTCAGCTCGGCATTGCCGCGAAAGCTGTCCTCGGTCTCCTCGGGTTCCGGCAGACCCAATTCGCCGGCCGACACCGGCTCGACCCCGAACGGGCCGAGCAGCGCCGCAATCTCCCGCACCTTTCCGGGATTGTGGCTCGCAATGACGAGCGGACCGGGATCGAGCTGGCGATGGGTCATTTTGCGTCCGCGACCGCCTTCAGCTGCGCCGCGAAAATCTCGTCGCAGCCCATGCGGGCGAGGCGGAGGAGGCGGAGGAGCATCTCCTCGTCAAACGCTTCCTGTTCGGCCGTCCCTTGAACCTCAACGAGGCCGCCGCCCGGGATCATGACGAAGTTCGCATCGGTCCCGGCGTTCGAATCCTCGTTATAGTCGAGGTCGGAGACAGCGGACCCTTCGTAGACGCCGCAGCTGATCGCCGCGACCTGGCCGGTGATCGGGTCTTCCATATCTGGATTGTCGGCCATGATCTTGTCGACCGCCATGCGCAGCGCCACCCAGGCACCCGAAATCGATGCCGTCCGCGTGCCGCCATCCGCCTGGATAACGTCGCAGTCGAGCGTGATCTGGCGCTCGCCCAGCTTTTCGAGGTCGACGACGGCACGCAGGGATCGCCCGATCAGGCGCTGGATTTCCTGCGTGCGGCCGGACTGCTTGCCGCGCGCCGCCTCCCGGCTGCCACGTGTATGGGTGGCGCGGGGCAACATACCATATTCACCGGTGACCCAGCCCTTGCCCTTCCCGCGCAGCCAGGGCGGCACCCGCTCTTCGAGGCTGGCCGTGCACAGGACCTGCGTCGCGCCAAAGGAGATAAGCACGGAGCCCTCCGCATGTTTCGTGAAGTTCGGCTTGATGTCGATGTCGCGCATCTGATCGGGCGCGCGTCCGGATGGGCGCATATTCCTGAAGTCCTTCGAGTGAGCCGCGGATCGGCAGCTCATGGTTGAGATCGCGCCGTCCTAGCCCTAGCTCGGACCCATGCCCAGCCTTGCCGACATGACAGAGCGGACGCGCACCGTCTTCGCGCAGGTCGTCGAGGAGTATCTCGAGAGCGGGACGCCGGTGGGCTCGAAGACGCTGACCGAGCGGCCCGATGCCCTGCAATTGAGCCCCGCCTCGATCCGGTCCGTCCTGGCGGAACTCGAGGGCGCCGGGCTTCTTGCCAGCCCGCATACGAGCGCCGGGCGACTACCAACGGACCTCGGCTTGCGGTTGTTCGTCGACGGCATGATCGAATGGACCTCGCCCGACCAGGACGAGCGTGCCGCCATCGAAGCGCAGCTGGGCGATGCGGGCGCGAACGAACGTGCCACCATCGAACGGCTGACGGGCGCGCTCTCAGGGCTGGCGAATTGCGCGGCGCTCGTGATGACGCCGAAGGCGGAGCCTGCGTTAAAACAAGTGGCCTTCCAGCCGCTGTCGTCTACGCGTGCGCTCGCCGTGCTCATTGGCGAGGACGGCAGCGTCGAGAACCGCATCGTCGAGGCGGCACGCCCGCTCGACCCTGCGCGTCTCGACGAAGCGGCGAATTACATCAACGAGAGGCTGGCAGGGCTGACGCTCGGCGAAGCACAGGCACGTCTCGCGGCGGAGGTTGCCACAGGACGAACCGCGCTCGACGAGGCGTCCGAAGCCGTTATCGCCAAGGGTCTCGCCAGCTGGACGCAAGACGAGGCCGACCGCGCGGTTCTCGTCGTCCGGGGGCAAGCGCATCTCATCGACGATGCGGCGGGGGCGGACCTCGAACGGGTTCGCAAACTCCTCGCCGACATCGACGAGAAGGAAGCCATGCTGGGCGTTCTCGATCTGGCGCGCGAAGCCCGGGCAATGAAGATATTTATCGGCAGCGAAAACAAGCTCTATTCCCTGTCTGGATCGAGCGTGATCGCTTCCCCATATCAGGCCGAAGACGGTCGCATATTGGGCGTTGTCGGGGTTATCGGCCCGACGCGCCTCGATTATGCGCGCGTCATTCCCATGGTCGATTATACCGCACGCACACTTTCGAGGTTGATGACATGAACGAACACGAGCGCCCCGATCCCGACATGCCGGAGCCCCGGGACACGGGACCGACCGACGCCGAGCTTGAAACGCTCGAGGCCGAAGACGGCGAAGGCGGCTCGCCGCTGGCGGATGACGAGGAGATCATCCTGCCCGGTGGTGACAATGCACGCGTCGAGGAGCTGGAGAATGAGATTACGGACCTCAAGGACCGCCTCGTCCGCGCTGTCGCCGAAACCGAAAATGTCAGGAAGCGCGGCGAGCGCGAGCGCACTGATAGCGCGAACTACGCCATCACAGGCTTCGCCCGCGATCTCCTGTCCGTCGCCGACAATCTTGCCCGCGCGATGGATGCAGCGGAGAAGGACGAGGTCGTCAACGAAGGCCTCCTGACCGGTGTGCAGATGACGCAGAAGGAACTGATGAAGACATTCGAGAAGCACGGGATCAAGCGCGTCGAAAGCGTCGGTCAACCACTCGATCCGAACCTCCATCAGGCGATGATGGAGGTGGAGGCGACCGAAGAGACGCCGTCCGGGACCATCGCACTTGAACTACAGCCGGGCTATGTCATCAAGGACAGGCTGCTGCGCCCGGCGATGGTATCGGTGGCCAAATAGGCCGACGGAGGTGTCGGTCGCCGCATAGGCCGACGGGGTGTCGGTCGCCAAATAGGGGAGACCGCCATGCTCATCATTCAAGGTCATATCGACATCGATCCGGCGTCCGTTCCGGAAATCGAGGGCGCGCGCCAGACGATGATGGCGGAAACGATGAAGGAAGATGGCTGCCTTCACTATTCAATTGCCGTCGAGGACGCCGCAAGGGGCAGGATCGGCCTCAGCGAGCGCTGGCGCGATGGCGATTGCCTCGCCCGGCATGGAAAAGCTGCGCATATGGCAGACTTCCAGAAGGCGATTTCCGGCAAGGTCCGGGGCATGGACGTCAAGATGTACGACGCGGCGAACGAGCGCCCGCTCGGCGGCTGACGCGCGGCGAACCGGCGCATCTTCGCGACAGATGGTGGGACGGCGCGTGTTTCGCCGGGAACCGGCGCGAGCCATGGCGCTTTCCTTTGCCATGGGGACGACTTGCTCGGAGCATCGTCATGAATAATATTCTTATCGCCACGACAGCCGCCGCCTCGCTCGGCCTGACCGCCTGCGCGGGTAATTACTCGGGCGAAGGTGCCGCCGCCGGTGCCGCTGCGGGCGTCGCCGCCGACGCCGTTGGCGTGACCAACAC
>JBAUIQ010000476.1:0-2040 GCA_049683075.1 Pacificimonas sp. | reverse complement strand
AGGTGGTCCTGTTCGACGAGGTCGAGAAGGCGCATCCGGACGTGTTCAACGTGCTGTTGCAACTCCTTGACGACGGGCGGCTGTCGGACAGCCACGGCCATGTCGTCGACTTTTCCAACACGATCATCATCCTGACATCGAACCTCGGGTCGCAGCATCTTGCCGAGCTGCGTGCGGACCAGAAGGTCGCCGAGGTCGAGGACCAGGTGATGGAGGTCGTGCGCGGTCACTTCCGGCCGGAGTTCCTCAATCGTCTCGACGATATCATCCTGTTTCACCGCCTCGCGGAGGCGCATATGGGGCCGATCGTCGAGATCCAGTTGGGGCGGGTCGAAAAGCTTCTGAAGGATCGCAAGATCGCCCTCGATCTGACCGACGGCGCGCAGGCGTGGCTCGGACGGGTCGGCTATGACCCCGTCTATGGGGCGCGACCCCTGAAACGGGCGATCCAGCGCCATGTGCAGGATCCACTTGCGGACAAAATCCTGTCTGGCGAAATCCCGGACGGGTCCACGGTGCACATCGACGAGGGCGATGGCGAGTTGCAGTTCCGGGTCGAGGAAAGCCTCGCCGCGGTCGCTTAGCCTGAGATGTCCCGTCCCGCCGTCTCGGGCAGGAAGAACAATGTCGTTACCAGCGCGACCGATACGATGACAAAGGTGTACCAGAGTCCGGCGAACACGGCGCCGGACTGCACCACAATCAGCTGCGATGCGAAGGGCAGCAGGCCGCCGAAGACGCCGGTGCCAAGGTGATAGGGGATCGACATCGATGTGTAGCGAATGCGCGCCGGAAATAGCTCGACGAGGATAGCTGCGACGGGGCCATAGGTGGCGGCGCTGAGGAGGCTGAGTGTGATGACGCCGAAGAGGATCGTCACGCCGCTGCGAGTGCCGGGATCGGACGCGGCGGGGTAACCGGCATCGCGTACGGCGCTTTCAAATGCGTCCGGGTCGAACCTGTCGATCTGTTCGCCCGCAACAGACACGCTGAAACCGTCGCCGACCGCCGGTGCGCGAGTGAAGTCGATGCCGTTCGAGACGAACCATTCGAGCGAGCGGGCGCAGTCGGTCTGTTGCACGTCCGCAAGCGCGCTGTAGTCGCAGGATGCGGGCACGCTGATCGTGACGGGATTGTCGGCCATCGCGCGGTCGAGCTCTGGGTTCGCCGCGGCCGCAAGCATTTGGTAGAGCGGGAACAGGAGCGCGAGCGTCAGGGCATAGCCCGTAATCATCACCTTTCGCCGTCCGACCTTGTCCGACAGCCAGCCAAAGAACACGAAGGCCGGGGCCGCGACGACGACGCCCCAGGCGATATATTCACGCGCGTCGGCCTCGGAGACCCCGCTCGTCGATTGCAGAAAATAGAGCGTGTAGAACTGCGCATTGTACCAGATGACCGTAAGCCCGGCCGCTATGCCAAAGAGTGCCACGAGGATCAGGCGGATGTTCGCCCAGCTGGAGAAGCTTTCCTTCAAGGGGTTCGCGGCGTTCCGACCCGCCGCCTTCATCTTCTGAAAGACCGGGCTTTCGTTAAGTTTCAACCGGATCCAGAGGGATATCGCTAGGAGCAGAAGCGAAATGAGGAAGGGGATGCGCCAGCCCCAGTCGTTGAATGTCTCCTCACCCAAGATGAGCGTCGTGCCGATGACGACGCCGAGCGCGAGCAGGAACCCGACGCTGACCGACGCCTGAATGAAGCCGGTATAAAAGCCCCGTCGATGAGCAGGCGCGTGTTCCGCAACATAGATCGCCGCGCCGCCATATTCGCCGCCGAGCGCGAGGCCCTGAAGGACGCGCAGGATCACGAGCAGCACCGGCGCGGCGACGCCGATCTCCGCATGTGTCGGCAAAAGACCCACGCAGGCAGTGGCCACGCCCATCAGCGTGATGGTTACCAGGAACGTATATTTGCGACCGACCTTGTCGCCAAGGTAACCAAATATGACGGCGCCGATCGGCCGCACGAGAAATCCGACCGCGAAGGTCGCCAAGCTGAGAAGAAAGGCGAGCGTTTCCGATTGGACCTCTGCGAAAAACA
>JBAUIQ010000475.1:0-2061 GCA_049683075.1 Pacificimonas sp. | reverse complement strand
ACCGGCAGCCCGTTGCGATCCGACGGAACGTCTCCTGAGGCGGAAGTCGGCCGGGTTTACGAGGAAACGATCGCGCTCCTCTCTCGGCTTGGGCATGGCGCCGCGACGGGCCCCCGCGATTATATGTCGGCTCAGCTGTCCGACGATTTCCTCGCTCTCTGGTCGATTGGTGCGGGGATGCGCCTACAGTCCGCCAGCGAGATGGCGGGGCTCGCCGACGACGCCGATCTGTCGCAATCGTTCGAACCGCTAATGCTTGGCATGGCGCGGCGGGCAGGCGGATATGATGAGGCGACGCGCAACGCCATCGTCGGCCGGTTAGAGGCATTTAGCGCGGCCTATCGCGCGGCGTTTGACGACGTGGACATCGTTGTAACGCCTACCCTTGGGTCGCCTGCAGCGCCGATCGGATATCTTGGCGCAAGCGTGCCTTTCGAAGAACACATCGAACGGGTCACCGAATATGCCGGCTATACCGGAGCTGAAAACGTCGCTGGACTGCCATCTATCAACCTGCCCATGGGGTGGAGCGCTGACGGTCTTCCGATCGGGATGCAGTTCGTCGGCGCGCCGGGGACCGAGCCGATGCTCCTTGGCCTCGCTTACGAGCTCGAGCGCGAATTTCGTTGGGCGGATCGGAAACCGCCGATCTGGGTTGGGGACGCGGAACTGCCCTCATGATGATATTATGGTTCAATCCGCGCTGCGGGACGGCGCGAAACGTCCGTGAGAAGCTGGACGCGGCAGGCGTTCAGTATGAGGTGCGTGAATATCTGAAGAATCCGCCGTCTCGTGAGGAAATCGCCTCGGTTCTGGCGAAGGGCGACATGAAGGCGAGCGATCTCCTGCGCGCTAAGGAGAGCCTGGCAGAGGAGCTCGGCGTGCGCGGGTCCGATGATGAAGAGGCGATCCTCGACGCGATGGCCGCCCACCCGATCCTCATCAACCGGCCCGTTGTCATCACCGGTGAAACCGCGAAACTTTGCCGTCCAGCGGACGAAGTGGATGTGCTGCTCTCGTGACCGTCACCACGCGTTTCGCGCCCAGCCCGACCGGGCGTCTGCATGTCGGTAATTTGCGGACGGCGCTGGTCAACTGGCTTTTCGCAAGAGGAGCGGGCGGCCGGTTCTTGTTGCGGCTGGACGATACCGACGCGGAGCGGTCGCGTACCGAATATGCCGACGCCATTATGGACGATCTCGCCTGGATGGGAATGACGCCGGACGATGTCGTCCGGCAGTCGGAAAGGACAGTGCTTTACGAAGCGGCATTCGACCGGCTGGTGGCCAATGGACGGGTCTACCCGGCATGGGAAACGGCGGACGAACTGGACCTGAAGCGAAAGGTCCAACGCTCACGCGGGTTACCTCCGGTCTATGACCGCGCGGCCCTCGCGCTGTCCGATGCGGAAAAGGCCGCGTTCGAGGCTGAGGGGCGTAAACCGCATTGGCGTTTCAAGCTCGAAACAGACGCGGCAATCCTATGGACCGACAGGGTGCGCGGACCTGCCGAAGTCAATCCGGCATCACTCAGCGATCCGGTGGTTCGCCGGGCCGACGGCTCATGGCTTTACATGCTTCCGAGCGTCGTCGACGATATCGACCTGGGCATCACTCATGTGGTGCGCGGCGAGGACCATGTCACGAATAGCGGCGTTCAGATCCAGATGTTCGCTGCGCTTGGCGCGGAACCCCCCGAATTCGCGCACTTGTCGCTTTTGACAGCGGCGGAGGGTGATAAGTTATCGAAACGCGACGGCGCGCTGTCCGTTGGCGACTTGCGGGACGACGGCATCGAACCGCTGGCGCTGGCGGCCATGCTGGCCCGGCTCGGCACATCACAACCTGTGGAAGCGGTGGGTGCGATGGACGATCTGGTCGCGAGTTTCGACTTCGATCATTTCGGTCGGGCGGCGGCAAAGTTCGATCCGAAAGACCTTGCCGCCCTTAACGCGAAAATTGTGCACCAGATGCCATATGAAGACGTGCGCGGCCGCCTGCCCAACGCTATGAACGAGGACGCGTGGACGGTCGTCCGACAGAATGCTCAACGGGTGAGCGA
>JBAUIQ010000474.1:0-8228 GCA_049683075.1 Pacificimonas sp. | reverse complement strand
TGATTTCGACACGAACACGCAGGACAAGGTGCTGGCGCGCGAGGAAAAGGCGTAGCGCGCTCTCCTTTTGCGAGGGTGACGACCGGGCGGCAGGATCGGTAGGCTGGTGCCATGACCGGTCTTCGCTACTTCGCCGTCGACGCCCCGCACGCGGATATGATGGCCGCGTTAAATGAGGATGCCGGACTCATCATCGAGGCCGCCATTCCATCCGATCTCACGACCCGCGCGCGCGACGAAATCCTCGCGCTGATGGGCGATCACACCCTGGGGCAGGACGACTTCACGGGGTTCAAGACCCGCCGCGTCGGCGCGCTCATCGCCAGATCCCCCGCGGCGCGAGAACTGGCGACGCATCCCGTCGTGCGGGCGCTGTCGAAAGACTTTCTCGCGCCCTTTTGCGATGCGGACCAGCTGCATTTGACGCAGGCCGTTGCCATCGGCCCGGGCGAGGGCGGCCAGATGCTGCATAGGGATCGCGGCGTCTGGGGCGGCTACGTCCCGCGCCGGATCGAAACGCAGTTCTCGACCAACTGGGCGCTGACCGACTTTACGCACGAAAACGGCGCGACGCGTGTTGTCCCCGGTTCGCACAAATGGCCGAAGGAGCGCATGCCCGAACCGCAGGAGGTGGTGAGCGCGGAGATGACGGCGGGTTCGGTCCTTATCTTTACCGGCACCGTCATGCATGGCGGCGGCGAGAATGCGACCAGTTATGAGGAGCGGATGGGCTGCCTGATCCACTATGCGCCCAACTGGCTGCGGCAGCAGGAAAACCAGTATCTCAGCTGCCCGCCCGAAATCGCTGCAATGCTCGATCCCGAACTGCGCCGCCTGATCGGATACACCAAGGCCAGCCCGGTCTGCGGTTTCTATTCCGACGGCACACGAGCAGGGGGCGCGGAACTTGCGCCGCCCGAACATCTGTTCGCCGACGAGACGACAGATCTCGGCACCATCGGCACATCCGACAGCCTCTATGAAAGGACCGGTGGTTGACCTATCGCTACGTCGCGCTCGCACAATATTGCGAGGGCAAGCCTAGGCCTGAAGATTTTGCTATTCACGAGGGTGAGATGCCGACGCCCGGCGAGGGCGAGTTTCGCGCGCGCCATGTCTGGAACAGCGTCGATCCGGGCACCCGATCACGCCTTTCAGGCGGCGACACCTATGCCGCCGCGCAGAAGATCGGCGCGCCGATGGACGGTTTTTCGGTCGGCGTCGTGGAGGAAAGCCGTAACGACGACTGGCCAGTCGGAACAAAGCTGTTTTTCGCTGGCGGTTGGCGCACGCATAGTATCCTGAACGGCAGGGGTTTCGTCGGAAAAATTCCGGAGACCGGATTGCCGCTCAGCCTGTGGATCGGCGTTCTCGGCGTTCCCGGCTTAACTGCATGGTTCGGTATGAAAGACGTCGGACGCTTCCGCGAAGGCGACCGTGTTCTCGTTACTTCCGCTGCGGGACCTGTTGGCGCGACGGCTGGGCAGCTCGCCAAGGCCTGGGGCGCGTCCGAGGTTATCGGGATCGCGGGTGCGGACGCCAAATGCGATTGGCTGACAGGCGAGGCAGGCTTCGACCGCGCGATCAATTACAAGACGTTGGATGACCTCGACGCCGCGATCGCCGACGCGATGCCGAAGGGCGTCGACCTGTTGTTCGACAATGTCGGCAATCGCATGATCGACCGCGTGCTGCCGAAGATGCGGCATGGCGGGCGCATCTGTGTCTCCGGGCAGGTCGCAGATTATGTCGTCGCGCCCGAAGATCGCCACGGCATCCGGAACACCATGCCCTTCATCACGCACCAGGTGAACATGCAGGGCCTCGTCGTTTTCACTTTTGCGAAGCACTTCCCGGAAGCGCTCGGTGAAATGGCGCAAATGGTCGGCGCGGGAAAACTGAAGCTGAAGGAAGAGCGGTTCGAGGGCCTCGAAGCGATGCCGCCCGCTTTTTGCGGCCTGTTCGAGGGCGAGAATTTCGGACGCCGCGTCGTTCGCGTAGGGGACGAGTGATGAGCAGCGCTTACGATATCGAGACGGACGACTGGTCCCGCTTTACATTCACGCGCGAGGGCCGCGTCCTCACCGCATGGATCACATCGGACCATCCGGTAAACGGCGTCGATGCGCCCATGCACGATGAATTGGCGCAGGTCTTCACCGCGATGCAGCGCGACGCGGGCAGCGACATTTGCATCCTATCGGGAAAGGGCCGGGCCTTCTGTGCCGGTGGCGATTTCGACTGGTTCGAAGAGCAAATCGACCATCCCGAGAAATTCCGCGACATCGCATGGGATGCGAAGCGCATCGTTTCTTCGCTCCTCGACATGGAGAAGCCGATTATCTGCCGCCTGAATGGCGCAGCTGCAGGCCTCGGCGCGACCATTGCGCTTCTGTGCGACATCATCGTCGCGGACGAGACTGCGAAGATCGGCGACCCGCATGTGAAGGTCGGCCTTGTCGCGGGCGATGGTGGCGCACTGATCTGGCCGCAACTCGTGGGTTACGCGAAGGCGAAAGAGCTGTTGATGACCGGCGACATGCTGTGGGCGGCTGAGGCGCAAAACCTTGGACTCATCAACTATGCCGTTCCGGCGGACAAGCTCGACGCCAAGGTCGGCGAACTGGTCGCCAAGATCGCGGGCAACCCGAAATGGGCTGTCCGCTGGACCAAATCGGTAACAAACATCCCTTTGAAGGCACTCGCCGCCCAGCTGATGGACGCGAGCATCGGCTGGGAAAGCGTTTCCAATACTCTGGCCGACCGGCGCGAGGCGGTCGCGGCGATGGCGGAGAAGCGCGCCCCAAAGCTGACAGGCGAATGACCCAAACCTTCGCGCCCGAACCCGACCACATCGCCGAAATTCGTCGCCAGCTCTCGCGCTGGGTCGCGGAGAAAATGCCGCGCGGGAAGCGTCGCGATTGGGACCGAAAGCATGACTGGCCGCGAGACCTGTTTCGCGAAATTGCCGATATGGGCCTTATCGGCCTGACCATTCCGGAGGAATATGGCGGGGCGGGGCAGGACATCGTTGCAGCGACGGCGGTCATCGAGGAGCTGACGCAAGGCGGGCCGTTCGTCACCGGTCCTTATATTCACGCGGCCTTCTATGGCGGCATGAACATCTCCGAGAACGGTTCCGAGGCGCAGAAGGCGGCGATGTTGCCGAAGATCGCAACCGGCGATCTCCTCCTTTGCTACGGCCTCTCCGAGCCCGATATCGGCGGTGACCTTGCCAGTGTCACAACGACCGCGCGCCGCGACGGTGACGAGATTGTTGTCAATGGCGCGAAGCGTTGGTGCACGGGCGCGGACTGGTGCGATTATATCTATTGCCTCGTCCGGTCCGGGCCCGCGCAAGACCGCTACCGCAATCTCAGCTTTCTTTTGATCCCGACTGACGCCGCCGGCGTGTCGATGACGCCCATCGAGCATGGCAATCTTCGTTACACCGCTTCCATGGACGTCCATTTCGACGATGTCCGGCTGCCCCTCGAAGCCATCGTCGGCGGTGAAGAGAAATGGGGGCAGGGCTGGCAGATGCTGGCGGGTCGCGCGCTCGATGTCGAGAAGATCGAGATCACCGCCGTCGCTTATGGCACGGCGCGCGCCGCGGTTGAGGAAGCGTGGCAGTACGCACAGGAACGCGAGCAGTTCGGCCGCCCCATCGCGCAGCATCAGGTCATCGCGCACAAACTCGTCACTGCGCGAACGAAGCTGCAGGCGGCGCGGCACATGCTCTACCACGGTGCGTGGCTGGCGAACGAGGGGCTTCCCTGTTCGATCGAGACGTCGATGGCGAAGCTCTACGTCGCCGACACGGGCGTAGAAATCGCGCTCGCTTGCCAGCAGGTCATGGGCGCTTATGCCCTATCCGACGCCTACGATATGGACCGCCATGTGCGCGATCTCTTGGGGATGCCGATCGTTGGCGGATCGAGCGATATGCAGAAGAATAATCTTGCTAAGATGATGCGGTTGTAGCGAAGGACGCTTCAGGCGACCCGAGCAACCTGCGGATAGACGTCTGCCAGTGGCTCCAGCCTCGAGATTAACCCCGGCACCGCAAAGGTAGGCACAAGCCACTGCGCGCGCATGCGGGCGTGCGCCTCGTTCCCGGAAGCCAGCTCCTCGATAATCGTCAATACGGCTCGCTCGCTCGACGTTGCACCGCCGTCATTTGCGATTGCGAGCGGACGACGGGAGAAGCGCTTCAGATAATCCACCGACCGCGCAAGCGCCCATCCGGCAACCCGGCCAGCCGCGCGCCCGGGACTGGCAGCAAGCTCGGCGCGGGAGCGCGCAGCTTCGTCGTGACCTAGTGTCCAGTGGGCGCGGAAATGATCGAGCATATGAGGCGTCTCCTTCTGAAGACGCTATTGAGAATGAAACGCATTACGGGTCAAGGACAAAATTGTCGCGAACGAAAATGGGCGCCGTCACTGGTCGTGACGACGCCCGCAGACTTGGTTCGTTGGACGAGGGTTACGCGGCCTTGCGCGCGCCGTCGGCTTCCTTGAACTCGCCGCACCAGTCGCTGGCGCTGACCGTCGGCCAGTGTGCCTTCTTGTCGTCGGCGGCGGGCTGCGGCGCATAGCGGCGGCATTCCGTTTCGGATGAATTGAAGAACTGGCAGTTGCTGCAGGACATGTTGTGGCTCCGGACTTGTTTCTGTTCACTCTCTGAACGTCCATATGCCGCGTCAGTTCCGAAAAGTCAAATAAAATCAATGTGTTGTTAATGCTTCTGACAAACGTTCGCATAAAGTCGGCAACTGCGTTTCAGTCGCAATCCGTGACAGGGGCCGGGCGCTGATCTAAGCCTCCGGTGACGAGTGAGATTTCGAGGGGAGAGCGGACGTCATGGCGAGGGACGATCAGATGCGAGGCGGCATGGACCCTGACGCGTTTGACGCCTTTATCGAACAGCTGCGCCGCTGGGTTCGCGAACGACTGGTGCCGGCGGAGGAAGAAACGATCCGCCTCAACGCCGTGCCGCAGGATATTCGGAGCGAAATGGCCGATATGGGCCTCTTCGCGATCACCACACCCGAGGAATTCGGTGGCGCGGGGATGTCCATCTCGCAATATATCGGCACGATGCAGGAAATCAGCTGGGCCGCGCCCGCTTTCCGCTCGCTCCTGTCGATCAACGTCGGGATGGTGACGACCGCGCTCGTCAAGGGCGGCACGGATGCTCAGAAAGCAGAATGGCTGCCGAAAACCTCGTCCGGCACCATCGCGGCGTTCGGGCTAACGGAGCCAGGTTCCGGTTCGGACAGCGCGGGACTGTCAACGCGCGCCGTTCGCGATGGCGACGACTATGTCCTGAACGGCACGAAGCGCTACATTACCAATGCGCCCTTTGCCGACATGGTCATCGTCATGGCGCGGACGTCGTCGGAGAACCTGCCGAAGAATCGGCACGTCTCCGCCTTCATCGTGCCGACGAATGCGCCCGGGGTCACCGTTGGCAAGCCCGACGAGAAAATGGGTCAGTCGGGCGCGCAGATCGCCGACGTCATCATGGAGGATGCGCGCATCCCGGTGGCAAACCTCCTTGGCGGGGAAGAGGGCAATGGCTTTCAGACCGCCATGCAAAGCCTCGACAATGGACGCCTTTCGATCGCCGCCTGCTCAGCCGCTTACGCCGCCCGCGCGCTCGACTCCGCGCTCCGCTACGCCACCGAGCGCAAAGCGTTCGGCGAACCGATTTCCGGCTTCCAGTTGATCCAGGCGATGCTTGCCGATTCGAAGGCCGAAATCTACGCCGCTGAATGCATGATCCGCGACGCCTGCGCCAAGGCCGACACTGGCCAGCGCGTCACGCTGGAGGCCAGCTGCACGAAGATGTTTGCGTCCGAAATGTGCGGCCGTGTCGTCGACCGTGTCGTCCAGATCTACGGCGGTGCGGGTTACCTCAAGGAGTATGACGCCGAACGTTTCTTCCGCGATGCGCGGCTGTACCGGATCTATGAAGGTACGACGCAGATCCAGCAGCTCGTCATCGCGAAGCAGATGCTGAAGAATATCGGCGACTAGCTGCAAGCCACTAACTTCATCATCCCGAGCGAAGTCGAGGGACGCGTTGAAGGGCCTTCAGCAACATCGCGCGGTCCCTCGACTTCGCTCGGGATGAAGGAGGTCGGATGATGGCATCAACCTCCCTACCGAATAACCGTCTAAACCATCGCCATGCCGCCGTTCACGTGCAATGTTTGGCCGGTGACATATCCGGCCTCGTCCGACGCCAGATAGACGACAGCCGCGGCAACGTCCGTGCCTTCTCCCAAATCGCCTGCCGGGATGCGTCCGGTTAGCGCGTTCTTCTGCGCCTCCGGCAGTTCGTCGGTCATGGCAGAGCGAATGAAGCCCGGCGCGACGCAATTTACCGTGACGCCGCGGCTCGCGACCTCCTGTGCCAGCGCCTTCGACATGCCGACGAGGCCCGCCTTCGATGCCGCGTAATTGGCCTGGCCCGGATTGCCGGTCTGACCCACGACGCTGGTTATCGAAACGATCCGGCCGAAGCGGCCCTTCATCATCGGGCGCAGCGCCGCGCGGGAAAGACGGAAGGCAGCCTCGAGGTTGATGCGGATGACGTCGGACCATTCCTCGTCCTTCATACGCATGGCAAGGTTATCGCGCGTGACGCCCGCGTTGTTCACAAGAATATCGAGCCCGCCCATTGCCTCGACCGCGCGGCCCACAAGGCCATCGACGGCATCGCTGTCTGACAGATTGCAGGCCAGTTTATGGGTGTCGCCATTGAGCGTTCCGGCGACCTCGGCCAGTTTCTCCTCGCGCGTGCCCGACAGCGCAACCACAGCACCACGCGCCGACAGTGCCGTCGCGATGGCTGAGCCGATGCCGCCGGACGCCCCAGTGACGAGCGCGCGCTTCTCGTTGAGATCGAACATATACTGTCTCCTAGATCGTCTTCGCGAACGCCTCGATATCCGCCATCGTCACAAGGCTGATCGGCTCGGCGTCGACATTGATGCGCTTTACCATAGGACCGAGTACTTTCGCGCCAATCTCGATCATGCGAGCGCTGTCGTTCCTGCCCATATATTCGACGCTTTCGCGCCAGCGAACGGTGCCCGTCACCTGCTCGACGAGAAGCGATTTCAGCCGGTCCGGCGCCGTCTCCGCTTCGGCAGTCACATTTGCGACGATAGGAACCGTTGGCGTATCGAGTCCGGCTTCGGCCAGTGCGCTCGCCATGCGATCCGCAGCGGGCTGCATGAGCGGCGAGTGAAAGGGCGCTGAGACAGGTAACTTCATGCCGCGTTTGGCCCCGCGGGCCTTGGCGGCTTCGATCGCGCGGTCGACGGCGTCGGCATTGCCGGAGATCACCACCTGTCCCGGCGCGTTGTCGTTGGCGACGACGCAAACGTCATCACCTGCGCCGTCCGCCGCTGCCGCGACAGCATCTTCGTAAGAAAGTCCCAGAAGCGCCGCCATCGCGCCTTCGCCGACCGGCACTGCGGCCTGCATGGCATCGCCGCGGATCCTGAGAAGGCGCGCGGTTTCGGTCAGCGAGAGGCTGCCCGCGGCGCAGAGCGCGCTATATTCACCAAGGCTGTGGCCCGCGACGAAGTTAGCGGCGGCAGACATCGTGAGGCCGCCCTCTTTTTGGAGGACGCGCAGGACGGCCATGGAATGCGCCATGATGGCGGGCTGGGCATTCGCCGTCAGGGTCAGTTCGTCTGCCGGCCCTTCGAACATCAACGCAGAAAGCTTCTGCGACAACGCCTCGTCGACTTCCTCGAAGACTTCTCGTGCGGCCGGGCTGGCGCCAGCAAGCTCCTTACCCATGCCGGGTGTTTGGCTGCCTTGTCCGGGAAACAGGTAAGCGTCGGTGGGGTCGCTCATGACGAGGTTGGGCCTTTCGATGATCCGATTTGTTTCGGCGCATAGGCGGGTGCCGAACCCCTTGGCAAGCACGCGCCAGCGTTGGGAAGGGGGAGGCGTCCGCCTCTTGCAAGGCGTGACGGTGGCGTTAGGGTCCGCGGCCTGTTCAGGACAGCGCCCGTTCCCTCGGGAGTCCGGGGGGGTCGTTACGGAAGCGTGCCACAAGAGGAAATGGCGCGCTTCACTCGTATGTTCTGATAAGGGACAGGAATATCAGGGAGTAAGACCAATTTCGATGACCACGATTCGCTCGATTGCGCTGGCTGCCACGATGGCGCTGGCCGTCCCCGTCACCGCCGCGAACGCGCAGGC
>JBAUIQ010000473.1:0-2136 GCA_049683075.1 Pacificimonas sp. | reverse complement strand
ATTCTCTGGACGATCTAGAAGCGATGCTCCTTCACCTGACAGGTCAGTAGAGGCGGGCACCGTTCGGCACGATCGTATCGGGGGCGACCAGGACGACTTCGTTTTCAGCGTTGGGCACACCGAGCGTTAGAACCTCCGATCGTACTGGCCCGATCTGGCGGGGCGGGAAGTTGACGACGGCCATAACCTGCTTCCCGATGAGCGCCTCTGCGTCGTAATTGGCGCGGATCTGCGCGCTCGATTTCCGAATACCGATGTCAGCCCCGAAGTCGATCCTCAGCTTCAGCGCAGGCTTGCGCGCCTCAGCGAAAATCTCCGCCTCGACAATCGTGCCCGCCCGGATATCGACGGCCATGAAGGTCTCGAAATCGGTTTGTGGCGTCGCCGTCGTCACTCGACAGTGACCGATTTCGCCAAGTTCCGCGGCTGATCGACGTCCGTGCCCTTCGCTACGGCGACATGATAGGCGAGCAGCTGCACGGGGATCGCATAGACGAGCGGCGCGACCAAGGGATGCGTCTTCGGCATCTCGATGGTCGCGAGCAGGTTGTCGCCCGCTTCTCTCAAACCTTCCGCGTCGGAGATCAGCACGACCTGAGCGCCGCGGGCCTGCGCCTCGTGCATGTTCGAAACCGTCTTCTCGAACAGCGGACCGGACGGGGCAAGAACGATCAGCGGGACCTGATCGTCGATCAGGGCTATCGGGCCGTGCTTCATCTCGCCGGACGCGTAGCCTTCGGCGTGGATATAGCTGATCTCCTTCAGCTTGAGCGCCCCTTCCAGCGCCAGCGGGTAGTCCGGCCCGCGGCCGAGATAAAGCACATCCCGTGCAGTTGCGATGGTGCCCGCCATACGCTCGATATCGGCATCGTGGTCGAGCGCCGCGTTCATCACGGACGGCACCTCGGCGAGCTGCGCGACGATTTCGCGTTCTTCCTCGTCTGAGAGCTTGCCCTTCGCACGCGCCAGGTTTGTCGCGAAGGCCGCCATTACGGCGAGCTGGCAAGTAAACGCTTTCGTCGATGCAACACCGATTTCCGGCCCGGCATGCGTCGGCATCAGAAGGTCCGCCTCGCGGGCCATTGTCGACGTCGGCACGTTGATGATGCCCGCCGTCGTGATCCCGGCCTCCGCACAGTGACGCAGCGCCGCCAGCGTGTCTGCGGTTTCTCCGGACTGAGAAATAAACAGCGCGAGCTGATCTTTTTCGAGGACGGGATCGCGGTAGCGAAACTCCGACGCAACATCGACTTCGACGGGTACGCGGGCCAGCTGTTCGATCCAGTATTTTCCGACCATGCCGACATAGGAGGAGGTGCCGCAGGCGACGATCGACACACGTGATACGGATGAGAGGTCGAACTCCATGTCGGGCAGCGCCACGCGCTCCTCGAGAGGACGCAGATAGCTTTGCAGCGTCTGCGCGACGACGATGGGCTGTTCGAAAATCTCCTTCTGCATGAAGTGGCGATAATTGCCTTTTTCGACCGCCGCCGCTGAAGCGCCAGACGTCGTATAAGGACGCTCAACAGGATGATTTTCCTTGTCGAAGATCTCGGACCCATCACGCCGGACGATGCACCAGTCACCTTCTTCGAGATAGCATATCTGTTGCGTAAGACCGGCGAGCGCAAGCGCGTCGCTGCCGAGATACATTTCTCCATCCTCGCCGCGCCCAAGCACGAGCGGTGAACCGCGTCGCGCACCCATCATCATGTCTGGGTCCTCGCGAAAGATCATGGCGAGCGCAAAGGCACCGCGCAGCCGAGGGAGTACGGTCTTCACGGCCCCCTGTGGCGAGGCGCCTTTCTCGATCTCGCGGCTGACCAGATGGGTAACGACCTCGCTGTCCGTCTCGCTGTCGAACGTGCGCCCGTCCGCAATCAGCTCGTCGCGCAGCGCTTTGAAGTTCTCGATGATACCGTTGTGGACGAGCGCGACGTGATCGGTCGCGTGCGGATGCGCGTTGTCCACCGTCGGCGCGCCGTGGGTCGCCCAGCGCGTATGTGCGATGCCGAGCGGGCCCGGCAGCGGGTCGTCCATCAGCTTGTTGGCGAGGTTCTTCAGCTTACCTTCCGCCCGCCGCCGCTCGAGCTTTCCTTCGTGCAGCGTGCATAGCCCGGCGCTGTCATAGCC
>JBAUIQ010000472.1:0-4915 GCA_049683075.1 Pacificimonas sp. | reverse complement strand
CTACTGAACCGCACGGTCGCCGCGTCTGCCGCGCCTTGCATCTGTCCGGCGAGGCCATCAACGCTCACCACCGGTTCGCCATTCACAGCGAGGATTAGATCGCCGGACCGGACGAAGCGTAGGCGCGCGGCGGGGGCGTTTCGCGACACACCGGTGACGATCACACCGCGTTCGGGGACGCCGGTTCCCAGCTCGGCGGCGAAGGCGGGATTGAGATTGGCAACCTGAACGCCCGTCAAAATGTGCTCGCCATCGAGGCGGGTCTCGTTGCGGGCCGGGGTTTCGGGCGGCTCGGCAAGGGCGAGACGGATGTCTCTCGGGCTGCCATCCCTGAGAAGGGTCAGCGTCACTGGCTCGCCGAGCGGACGATTGCCGGTCAGGTAGCGAAGAGTGCCCGGGTCGGTGGCCGCCTCGCCGTTGACCGCTGTCACGATATCACCGACCTCGATCCCGGCGCGCTCTGCCGGACCGCCGCGAGACAGGCCGCGGATCAACACGCCTGACGGGCGATCGAGCCCAAGGCTCGCGGCGAGTTCGCGGGTCACCTCCTGCGTATCGGCGCCCAACCACGGGCGGACGATGCGGCCGTCAGCTGCCCCGGCAAGGAACTGCTTCACGGTGTTGACGGGAATGGCGAATCCGATGCCGTTCGAACCGCCGGAACGGGAATAGATTGCCGTGTTGACGCCCGCGAGCCGTCCATCGAGACCGATCAGCGCGCCGCCCGAATTGCCCGGATTGATGGCGGCGTCGGTCTGCAGGAAGAACTGATAGTCGGAAATGCCGACGCCAGTCCTTGCCACGGCACTGACAATCCCGCTCGTCACCGTCTGACCGACACCGAAGGGGTTGCCGATGGCGACCACGATGTCGCCAACCTCGGTGCCGTCGCTGTCGCCAAGCGGGACCGTCGGCAGCGACGCTGCACCCGTATCGATGCGGAGAAGGGCGAGGTCGAGCTGGGCGTCGGTGAACACCAGCTCGGCCGGATATTCGCGGCGGTCGGACAGCGCGACGAGGATGCGGTCGGCGCCCTGGACGACATGATTGTTGGTGACGACCAGGCCGTCCTCGGCGACGATCACACCGCTACCCAGGCTGCGTTCCGTGCGCGGAGGGGCGGACATGCGGCCGCGTCCGAAGAACTGGTCGAAGAATGGGTTCATGACCCGCCGCTGCCGCTGCACCTGCCGCGCCGAATAGACGTTGACGACGGCGGGCGCGACCTCCTGCACCAGCGGTGCGTAGGAGAGGAGAACGTCGCTCTGGCTACCGGGTAACTGGCGCGCGGTTTCCATCTCGTCTTCGACCCCGGCCTGCGCGTTGGCGACCGGCCGCGTCTCGTTGAAGGCCATCGCAAAGGCGAGCGCGGCGAGCAGGCCACAGATCAATATGAAGATGCGCGAACTCGTCATTAAGCCGCCGTCTCTTCCCGCTCAGATGTCATTTGCCGTACGAAATCGGTCAGCGAGGCCCCCCGGCGGCTGCGGCGCAACCGCTCGGCATCGACGACTTTCCGAACATCCGTGAAGCAGGCGTCGAAGTCGTCGTTGACGAAGACATAGTCATATTCTGCCCAATGACTGATTTCCGCTTCTGCCCGCGCCATGCGGCCCGCAATGACCTCGTCGCTGTCGGTGCCGCGGGTCCGGAGGCGGCGTTCGAGCTCGGCGAGCGACGGCGGCAGAAGGAAAATTGAGACGATGTCTTCCCGCATTTGCTGACGCAACTGCTGCGTTCCTTGCCAGTCGACGTCGAACAGCATATCCCGCCCTTCGGCGAGTGCCGCTTCGACCGCCGCGCGCGGTGTGCCATAGCGATGGTCGAAAACATGCGCCCATTCGATCAGCGCATCGGTTTCGATCAGCCTGTCGAAGGAGGCGTTGTCCTCGAAGAAATATTCCTGGCCGTGCGTTTCACCGGGACGGGCGGGCCGTGTCGTCGCGCTGACCGATACGCGCATCTCCGGTTCTGCGGCCAGAAGATGCCGTGCCATGGTCGACTTCCCCGCTCCCGAGGGGGAGGACAGCACGAACAGGATCCCACGGCGGTTCATCGCCCGTCGTTATCCGATCATCGTCTCAGGGCGAACGACCTCGCGGAACCGCTCTTCGGAAATCAGCTCAAGCGCCAACGCCGCCTCCAGCAACGTCGTCCCCTCCTTATGCGCCTTCTTCGCGATGTCGGCGGCATTGTCATAACCGATCTCGGGCGCCAGCGCGGTGACGAGCATCAGGGATCGCTCCAGAAGGTCCGCGATGCGGTCCCTGTTCGGCTCGATCCCATCTACACAGCGATCGGTGAACGACACGCTGGCATCGGCGATCAGCCGGATCGACTGCAGGACGTTATAGGCAATGACGGGCTTGAAGACGTTCAGCTCCAGATGCCCTTGCGCGCCGCCGACGGTGACGGCGGTGTGGTTGCCCATCACCTGCGCGGCGACCATCGTCAGCGCCTCGCACTGCGTCGGGTTCACCTTGCCGGGCATGATGGAGGAGCCGGGCTCGTTCTCGGGCAGGCTGATCTCGGCAAGACCCGAGCGCGGGCCGGAGCCAAGGAGGCGAAGGTCGTTGGCGATCTTGTTGAGGCTGACCGCGAGGACATTGAGAACGCCCGACAATTCGACCATCGTGTCGTGCGTTGCCAGCGCCTCGAACTTGTTGGGCGCGGTCTCGAAGGGCAAATCCGTCAATTTCGCAACTTCCTTGGCGAAGTCCTCCGGAAACCCCTCCGGCGCATTGAGGCCGGTGCCGACCGCCGTGCCGCCCTGGGCAAGGCGGTAGACCCTGGGGAGGGTCGCCTCAATGCGGGCGATGCCGTCCTCGATCATGCGGGCATAGCCGGAAAATTCCTGGCCCAGCGTCACGGGCGTCGCGTCCTGCATATGGGTGCGGCCGATCTTGACGATGTCGGCAAAGACGTCCGCCTTCTCCTCGAGCGCGCCGCGCAAATGTTCGAGCGCCGGGATGAGGAGCGAATTGATTTCGCGCGCCGCCGCGATGTGCATAGCGGTGGGAAAGGTGTCGTTCGACGACTGGCCACGATTGACGTGGTCGTTGGGGTGTACGGGATCCTTGCCGCCGCGCGTGCCGGACAGGACTTCGTTGGCGCGACCAGCGATTACCTCGTTCGTGTTCATATTCGACTGCGTGCCCGACCCCGTCTGCCAGACGACGAGCGGAAACTGGTCGTCATATTCGCCGTTCGCGACCTGCTCAGCGGCGGACTGGATCGCCTTGGCCAACTTGCCGTCCAGTCCGGCGCGCTCGTTGACGATGGCGGCGGCGTGCTTGACGATGCCGAGCGCATGGATCAGCGGCGCGGGCATCCGCTCGTCGCCAATGGGGAAGTTCCCAAGCGACCGCTGCGTCTGCGCGCCCCAATAGGCGTCGGCGGATACGTCGATAGGCCCGAAACTATCGGATTCGGAGCGGGTGTCGGGGGTGTCGGTCATCAAAGCTTGGTCCCTGCTACTTAAAATTCTTTGTCATCCCGAGCGAAGTCGAGGGACGCGCTGGAGGTATTGCAGCAACATCGTGCGGTCCATTGACTTCGTTCGGGATGAGAAGGTTTGGCGATTGGCATCGAGCTACAACGCGTTGCCGCTCACTTCTTCCGAAAATCCACGCTGACAACATTGTCCTTCGGCCCGTCGTCCGGTGCATCGTCGTCATCGCCCGGCGCTTCTGCAGGCTCCGCACTTGTTTTCACGGACGTCAATGCAGCTTTCGGTACGTCAGGCGGAGGAAACTGCAGGGCGAAGTTCACCGAAGGGTCGACGAAACCGACGACGGCGGCCATCGGAATGATCAGCTTCGACGGCACCTGATTGAAGCTAAGTCCGATCTCGAAACCTTCCCGGTCGACCTTCAGGTCCCAGAAGCGGTGCTGGACGACGATGGTCATCTCATCGGGATATTTCTCGAGAAGCGCCGGCGGAATGTCGACGCCCTTCGCGCGAGTCTTGAACGCGATGTAGAAGTGATGCTCGCCCGGCAACCCACCCGCGTTTGCGATATTTGTGAGTGCGGAATAGACCACCCCGCGCAGCGCATCCTGCACATATTCATCATAGGGGATCAGGCTGTCGGGCGGGGTCTCGTCGGTCATATCATTCGCTGGATTACGGGACGCGGCGTCGTGGTCAAGCGGCAGTCGCTCATTTCATGGCGCCGCCGTTAACGACTTGTGCGGTGACCAAGAAATAGGGCAGCTGACATCGCTTGGAAAACGGAAGGGCGACTTGATGGTTGCAGAACCGATACGGCAGCGTCCGCTCGCTGACGGCGATTTTTCCCTCTATTTAGATCTCTGTCGATTTCTCGCGGCGCTCGCGGTCTTACTCGGCCATCTACACTTTGACGGTTTTTCAGCGGCTGCGATCTGGCATCAGTTCAGTCATGAGGCGGTCATCGTATTCTTTGTTATTTCCGGCCTCGTGATCGCGCACAGCGCAGAAGGTCGAAGCGCACGAGACTATTTTGCTGCGCGGATCAGTCGTCTTTACGCCGTGATCGTGCCGGCAATCCTGTTCAGCATATTGTGTGTGCAGTTCATCGGCCCGGATTGGCCTTCGCGTGTTCTGGGGCAAGCGGACTGGACGTGGTCCGACATCGTCTTATCGATGATGTTCTTGTCGCAAAGTTGGCTAATCGATGCCGAAGTGCCGCTGAACCGGCCTTTCTGGTCGCTTTGCTACGAGGCCTTCTATTATCTGATGTTCGCCTTGGCGCTGTACGGCGGCCGCTATCGCTGGTTGTGGGCTGGGATCGCTGCTCTAGTTGCGGGCCCGGCCATTCTCGCGCTGATGCCTGCTTGGCTTCTTGGCGTCTGGTTGCATCACCGCGAAGATAAGGGCGGCGTTCCGGTCCCGCGGCTCATGGCAATCGCGACAATCACGTCGATCATCCTC
>JBAUIQ010000471.1:0-1595 GCA_049683075.1 Pacificimonas sp. | reverse complement strand
GATTGTCGGCACGTCGTCCCCGCGCCGCGCGGCGCAGTTGAGACGGCGGGTTCCCGGCCTCGAAATCACCGCGTTTCGCGGCAATGTGGCGACGCGGCTGAAGCGACTGGAGGACCGGGAGGCCGACGCGACGATCCTGGCGGCGGCGGGGCTCGACCGGCTGGGCGTGGATGTAGGGACGCCTGTTGCGACGGAGGATATGCTGCCCGCGCCGGGACAGGGCGCCATCGGTGTCGAAGTGCGTTCCGACAATCTGGCGTTGCGACAGCGGCTGGCGACGATCTCCGACGCGGACAGCTATGTCGCCGTCCGCGCGGAGCGGGCCTTTGCGCGGACGCTGGGCGGGTCGTGTCACAGTCCCGTGGCGGCGCTGGCGGAGGCACTTGGCGAGGACCGTTTTCGCCTTCGGGTCGAGATCCTGACCCCGGATGGCGGAATCGCGCGAAGCGATGTCGTCGATTTTGCCAAACAAGATGCCGTGGTGGCGGGCGATCGGCTGGGACGACGGCTGCTTTCCGAGGCGGAGCCAGAACTGGCGGCCATCTTCGACGGGGCGGCGTGAAAGTCCTCGTCACGCGGCCCGCGAGACAGGCGGCGGCGACGGCGGTGCGGCTGCGGGCGCTGGGGCACGAGGCGATCGTCTCGCCGCTGCTCGAGATCATTGCGATAGACTGGGAAATGCCGCCAGACCTGCCGGATGTCGTCATTATCAGCAGTGCGAACGCGCTGATCGGCGGCCTGCCGCCCAAGCTGCGCGATTGCCCATTTTTCACGATGGGTGCGGCGAGTGCGACGGCGGCGACGGCGGCGGGTGCGAGACAGGTTACGCAGGTCCAAGCGAAGGGTGTCGGCGATCTTTATGCGGCGGCGCGCGCGCAAGGGGCGCGGACGGCGCTGCATCTTTGCGGTCGGCACCGGACGCACGCGGCAGCGCCCGAGGGCCTGACCGTGATATCCGTCGAGACGTATGAGGCCGAGCGGCGTTCGCTGTTGCCTGCTGCGCTCGGCGCGCTGGCGGGCGGCGAAATCGATCTCGCGCTGATCTATTCCGGCCGGACGATGGCGCAGTTCGCGGACGATCTCGCCGCCGCGAAAATTGCCCGCGCCGACGTCAGTGTCGCGTTGCTCGGCGAAGCGGCGAAGGACGATCTGTCAGGCTGGCAAACGCTGATGCGTGCGCCCCGGCCGGATGAAGACAGCCTGTTCCGGGCGGCGGGGCTATTGTAGGCGTCGGCGGACAGGGAGTAAGGCCAGCGCCATGGACGATGAAGATACGAGCCCGACCAGCGATACGACGCCCCGTCGGAAGACCCCCACCACCGAGACGAACCGAACCGTCCGCGAAGAGCCGTCGCCGCGCCTGACGCCGGTCTTTCCCTGGCTGATCGCGGTCGCGGCGATCTTCTTCGCCGTCGGTTTGATCGCCAATCCCTGGTTCGAGCGTGAGGTTCGCACGCGCTTGCCATGGGTGGCGCAGGAGGCGGATCTCGGGTCGATCTCCGCCCGGCTCGACCGGCAGGACGCGGAGATCGAAGCTGTGAGGACGCGCGTCGCCGCGCTTGAGCAGCGACCGGCGCCGCTTCCGGCGGTGACCG
>JBAUIQ010000470.1:0-5561 GCA_049683075.1 Pacificimonas sp. | reverse complement strand
ACATCGCGCGGCGACTGGTCGGGGCCCTTAGCTCAGTCGGTAGAGCAACTGACTTTTAATCAGTAGGTCGTTGGTTCGAACCCAACAGGGCTCACCAGTCTTCGCCCGCCTTCGAGGGATTGCGCGTATGGCCGGTCACGATGGGCACGAATGGCTGAGATGGGCGGTTGGCCAGATCGAGGCCGACCACGCCCGGTCCGCCGATACGCATCTCATCAAATTCACTATTCCTGGCATCGACGATCTCGATATTTACCTGAAGGATGAGTCGACACATCCGTCGGGTTCGCTGAAGCATCGCCTGGCGCGGTCACTCTTTCTTTACGCGCTTTGCAATGGTTGGGTCCGGGAGGGTACCCCGATTATCGAGGCATCCTCAGGATCGACAGCAATCTCGGAAGCCTATTTCGCGCGTCTCCTCGACCTCAAATTTATCGCCGTCGTGCCAAAGGAGACGGCAGCTGCGAAACTCGCCGAGGTGCGCCGCTTGGGCGGCACCTGCCACGAAGCGGACAGCGCAAATCTCTATGGCGAAGCGGAGTCGCTCGCTTGCGAAATGAACGGTCACTATATGGACCAGTTCACCTACGCCGAGCGCGCCACGGACTGGCGCGGCAACAACAATATCGCCGAATCGATTTTCGCGCAGATGGCGCACGAACGATTTCCCGTGCCCAGCTGGATCGTCGTCGGCGCCGGGACGGGCGGAACATCGGCCACCATCGGTCGCTACGTGCGTTATCGCCCCGAAGGCGAAGAGCGATCCCGAATTGCGGTCGTCGACCCCGAAGGATCGGTTTTCGCAGAGGCGTGGCGGACGGGACGCCGCGATCTGACCTCACCCAGCCGCAGCCGTATCGAGGGGATCGGACGGCCGCGCGTCGAGCCATCGTTCCTGCCAAGCGTGATCGATGAGATGATCTCGGTTCCGGACGTCGCAAGTTTCGCCGCGGCGCGACTGCTGTCGGAAAAACTCGGCCGAAGGGTTGGGCCATCGACGGGCACCAATTTGGTTGGAAGCCTCGCCTGCGGTCGACAGATGCGCGTGGAAGGGGAGCCGGGCAGCATCGTTTCCCTGATCTGCGATGGCGGCGAACGCTATCTCGATACCGCCTATTCGGACGGTTGGATCGAGGCGAACTTTCCAGATATCGTCCGCTGGGACGAATGGCTTCGTACTGATCCCCTTGGCCCGATGCCGACCTGATGGACGAACCAGCGCCCATCATCATGACCGCGCTCCTAGAGCGCGATGCCTTTGCCCGATTCGACGCGCTTCGTCAGGCGCACTTCCAGCCCGAGCGCAACTTCCTCAGCGCGCATCTGACGATGTTTCATCATTTACCTGGAACGCAGGCGGCGGAAATCGTGAGCGAGGTGCGGGAGCGAGTCCGGCACGAGGAGCCGATGACGGCGCGCGCATCGCGAATGCACTTCATGGGCAGGGGGTCCTCGATCATCGTCGAATGTCCGGAGCTTGCGCGATTGCGGAGTGATCTCGCAGAACTCTGGTCGCATCAGCTAACGCGCCAGGATGCGCAGGGCTGGCGAGCGCACGTGACGGTGCAAAACAAGGTCGCGTCGGACAAAGCCAAATCGCTCTATCGCAAACTCGACGCGAGTTTCTCGCCGTGGTCTTTCTCGATCGAGGGCGTGTCGCTCTGGTGGTATCGCGGCGGGCCTTGGGAAAAGCTGCGCGACTTGCGCTTTGCCATTAGTTGATCTGGCCGGTCAGCTGATCTGACCGACGCCCGTGCAGCTCATGTCGAATGCGGCGAGGCCCGCTTCGAGATGCGAGGCGAGGGCGGGCACCTCCATCAGTTCTTCTGTATAGTCGGTCACTTCGCCGCGAATGGCATCAAGGGCAGCGTCCCACTCTGACGCGTCATAGTCGCCGCGCCCGACAGCCATCAGGCCGTAAAGCTCGAGTTGCTCGTCTTCCGGCAGGTCGGAGATAAGACTGCTCATCTCCTTCTCGACGGACGTATTGGTCTCGTCCTCCAAGACACCGACGGCGTCGTCGTCGGCCATGTTCGAACTGTCGTCCGGATCGACCGCGGGCACCTGGGCATCATATTCCCGGGCGCGCACGATGAGGCGGCATACGTCCTCGAGAGCGATATTGAGGTCCATCGATATATCCTGTCATTGTCTGATCTCGTCAGGCCAACGGCAGGATGTGACGCGGGTTCCGTCAGGCGGCCATGACCCGTAATTTCGCCGCTTCATACTGACCGATCAGCTTCGCCACGAAGTCGCCTGCTGGAAGGATTTCATCGACACCGCCGATACCCTGGCCGCAGCCCCAGATGTCCTTCCACGCCTTCTTGTCGCTATTGCCACCTGAGCCGAAATCCATCTTGGATGGATCGCTTTCAGGAAGGTTGTCGGGATCAAGACCGGCATTCTTGACCGACGGCGCCAGATAATTGCCGTGAACACCGGTGAAAAGGTTTGAGTAGACGATGTCGTCCGCCTTCGAATCGACGATCATCTGCTTGTAGCGTTCGTCGGCCCGCGCCTCTGCGGTCGCGATGAACGCGGAGCCGATATAGCCGAGATCTGCGCCCATGGCCTGCGCGGCAAGAACGCCGTCACCTGTCGAGATGGAACCAGAGAGGGCGACGGGACCGTCGAACCACTGGCGGATTTCCTGGATCAGCGCGAAGGGCGACAGTGTCCCCGCATGGCCGCCCGCACCGGCGGCGACGGGGATCAAGCCATCCGCGCCCTTCTCGATGGCCTTCCGCGCAAAACGGTCATTGATGACGTCGTGCAGCACGATGCCGCCATAGCTGTGGATCGCTTCGTTCACGTCCTCCCGCGCGCCGAGCGACGTGATGATCAGCGGCACCTTGTACTTCACGCAGAGGTCCAGATCGTCCATCAGACGATCGTTCGATTTGTGGACGATCAAGTTGACGGCATAGGGCGCGTCGTCGTCGGTCAACTCGGTCGACAGACGCTGCAGCCATTCCTCGAATTGCTCAATTGGGCGCGCGTTCAGCGAGGGAAACGACCCGACAACGCCCGCCTTGCAGGTCGCGATGACGAGGTCCGGGTTCGAAATGATGAACAGCGGCGACGCGATGGCGGGCAGCTTCAGGCGGCCTTCGAGAACGGCGGGAAGGGTCATCAATATCTCCTGAGGAAAGGCGTTAGTCTTCGTCGCCGTAAATACCGGTCGTCAGCGTGCCGCCAGATGTCACGGTGCCGCGATACATGCCTGCGGTGTTGAAGCTGTAGGCCGGCGTGCCGTCCGGCGAGACAACGATGACGCCGCCGGAGCCGCCGAGCGACTTCATGTCGGCCTGCACGGTATCGGCGGCTGTCTGCACGTCTTCCCCGGCCAGCGCCATGCGCGCGCAGATCGCCGCGGCGACATTGGCCCGGATATAATATTCGCCGGAGCCAGTCGCGGAGACTGCACAGCCCTTATTGTCGGCATAGGTGCCTGCGCCGATGATGGGACTATCGCCGACACGCCCAAATCGCTTGCCGGTCAAACCGCCGGTCGATGTGGCCGCGGCAAGGTTGCCATGCGTATCCTTGGCCACCGCCCCGACGGTACCGAATTTCACCTCCGCATCGAAAACACCCGCCGCTTCGCCAGTGGCCTCACGTTCCTGCATCCGCTTCAGCTGCTCTCGGCGCTCATCGGTCTGGAAGTAGCTATTAGGGACCTGCTCCAGATCATTCGCAGCGGAATATTCGTCCGCGCCTTCGCCCTGCAACATAACGTGCGGGCTCTTCTCCATGACGAGGCGCGCGAGATCGATCGGATTTTTCGTCGCCGTGATCCCCGCGACCGCACCGGCATCGCGGTCGCTACCGTCCATGATTGCCGCGTCCAGCTCGACGGTGCCGACGGCGTTGAAAACGGCACCTCGTCCAGCGTTGAAGCCGGGGTGATCTTCCAGGACGACGATCGCAGCCTGGACGGCGTCGAGGGCCGTGCCGCCGCCCGCCAGTATATCGCGTCCGGCTTCGAGCGAGGCCGTCAAGGCGCGCCGTTGCTCGGCATCGACCTCCGGGGTCATCATATCGCGAGACATTACGCCCGCGCCGCCGTGAATGACGAGTGTCCAGTCTTGCACGTCCTGTGCCTCCGAGGGTGCGGCCTGAGCAGCAAGCGCAAGGCCGGAAATGATTGCCAGGGTGAGGGCGGTTCGCGCCATCTGCCGTCTCCTTATCGAGGCGTCGCTTATGGGGCGCTTCGCCCCTTCGCAACAGAGAGGCTTCGTCCGTTGACCACCTGCCGGGCCACGCCTATATCGCCGCCCTTCGCGAAGGCGGGCCGCTGGCTCGCTGCGATCGCCGGAAAGGCGGAGTAGCTCAGTCGGTTAGAGCAGTGGAATCATAATCCATGTGTCGGGGGTTCGAATCCCTCCTCCGCTACCGCGCTTTCACATAGCGTAAAATGGTTTTCAGGAGCGCAGCGGTCGCCGTCTCCCCAGAGAAGCTGTGGTCGCCATCGATCCGTTTGATCGGTCGTACTCCTTTACCATGGCCGGCGGCGAAGGCATCGGCGGTGCGGTCACGAGAAGACAAGATATAGAGCGCACGCCCGTCGAGGGCTTCGGTCGCCGCCGATAATTGTGCCGCGAAGCCCGTCGCAGGAGCCGAGCGCGGCAAAGCGAGGACCGAGCGAAGCGCGGTGGCGACGTCGATCTGGCCTGTCAGCAGTCGTTTCCACGTCGTAGGTTGCAGAACGCGGCGTCGGTAATGCGCGGCGACGGGCGCGGCGTCCGACGGCATGTCGTCGGCTTCGAAAGTCCATGGGTTGAGCAGAATGGCGCGGTCGACTTCGCTCTCTGCGCGCATCAATACCGTCGCACCGTCGCAAAGGCCAAGGCCGACGATCTCAGTCAATTGCGGCTGGGCCTCGCGAAAGTCCGCAAGCGCCGCCGCGAGGTCGGCTTCCGCATCAAGATAGCCGGGATCATCGCCGTCGCTGTCGCCGACGCCGCGACGGTCATAGCGATATGCCGGGATGCTGTCCGCCGCGAGTGCGGCGGCAATATTGGCGAACAGACGATTTGGGCCGCAGCGGATCTGCGTTCCGCCCGTGACGATCAGAACACCGGTCGTGCCATCGGCAGGGTGCATGCTGGCGCGGATCTCGGCACCATCACAGTCGAATGTGCGAAACTGCATCACGACAAACGCTCTGCCAGTTTGACGGCCAATGCTTCCACGATGTGCGGCACCGACTTCGGATCAGCCTGACGCCAGAGCGGCGGCATCCGATGCTGGTTCACTTCAATGGCTTCGGGTTGGCGAGAAAGTGTAACCGTTCTCAGCCACTCTGCGGCTTCAGGCGACACCGCTTGCCCACCAAGATATTGCACCTTTCCGTCTGTCCACGCAGCATCGAGACCTGCAGTACTAAGATCGCGCCCGGATCGCTCTTTCTCGGCGATTGTCTCGACGCGTACCATCTCTCTCAGAAGCCGCTGGCCGACGATCACCGGTGCGATCCCCAGATGTCGGTGCGATGTCTCGACGAGCAAGCTCCCGCCACGCATCGAAAGGACGATGTCGGGCTCGATCGACGCTAT
>JBAUIQ010000469.1:0-7706 GCA_049683075.1 Pacificimonas sp. | reverse complement strand
ATCCTGTCGGCTAGCCTTTCTTCCGACGCAAGGGAGACGATGAATGATCTGCAGCCATTTCGATCAGATCAGTGAGCCCATGCCCGCTGAGGCTGCGAAGGAGGGTGCCGTCTGCGAAGACTGCGTGAAAATCGGCTCGACTTGGATTCATTTGCGCATATGCCGCAGCTGCGGGTACGTCGGATGCTGCGACAGCTCACCGAAACGCCACGCGCGTAGGCATTGGCATGACGAGGATCATCCGCTCATCAGCTCTATGGAGAAAGGCGAAGCATGGACATTTTGCTTTGAGGACAAAGAGGAGGTCGACGCCAGGTAGTCAATTCAGACTGATAATATATATTATGTTAAATCCGACGGCGGTGATGAGAGGCCTTTCATTGTAGGATAGTTTCGGCAATCTTGCACGCCACATGATAAAATATGCCGTTCCTTCAGAAAGTTGTCGCCTGAACCCGAACAACCTGTGGGCTGCCGCGGCGAACGCGAAAGTAGTCTTTCGTGTCAAATGAGTGTCAAATCGCTGTGACCGTCATCCCCATCACGCGCTGGAAAATGGGAGTGGCGTACCGCTATCCATTGTGGAAACCCGCCGTCATATGAAAGATCACCTGTCATGACCGACGACATCGTTCCGCTGCCCGACAACGCACGCGCCGATACGAACTGCGACGTCCTTGCCTATCAAGCGCTCTACACTCGATCGCTGGCGGAGAGCGAAGAATTCTGGCGCGAACAGGCTCGGCGGATCGAATGGATCAAGCCACCGACGGTCGCGGGCAATTGGAGCTTCGCACCGAAGGTCGACATAAAATGGTATGAAGATGGCGAGCTGAACGCCTGCTGGAACGCGGTCGACCGCCACGCGCTCGCGACGCCGGACAAGACGGCCATCATCTTCGAACCAGACGATCCTGACGCCGCGGTCAGAGAAATTACTTACGCCGAGCTTCGTAACGGCGTTGCCCGCTTTGCCAATGCCTTGAAGGCGATCGGTGTCGAGCGCGGGGATCGCGTGACGATCTACATGCCGATGGTGCCGGAGGCTGCCTATGCGATGCTCGCATGCGCTCGCATAGGCGCTATACACAGCGTTGTTTTTGGTGGATTTTCCCCCGAGGCGCTACGGGGACGCATAGACGATTGCAACAGCCGCTTCGTGATCACCGCCGATGCAGGTCGTCGCGGTGGCAGGCGAGTCGCGCTCAAGGAAAATGTCGACGCCGCGCTCGATGGGGGGCCGCCCGTGGATGCCGTCCTCACGGTCCGCGTCACTGGCGACGACATCTTTATGCGGGACGGACGCGACCACTGGTATCACGACCTACTCCAGACGGTCGATGCCGACTGCCCGTGCGTTCCGATGGCGGCGGAGGATCCGCTTTTCATCCTCTATACGTCGGGATCTACCGGAAAGCCGAAGGGCGTCGTCCACACGACCGGCGGCTATATGGTTTGGACCACCACGACCTTCGCTTACGCCTTCGACCATCGCGACGATGACATTTTCTTTTGCACCGCCGACGTGGGCTGGATCACTGGCCACAGCTACATCGTTTACGGCCCGCTTGCGAATGGCGCGACGCAGTTGATGTTCGAGGGCGTGCCCAACCATCCGGACGAGAGTCGCTTCTGGCGGATCGTCGAAAAGCACAAGGTGACGATCCTCTACACGGCACCCACCGCCATCCGTGCTCTGATGCGAGAGGGCGATGACCATGTGACGGCGCATGACCGCTCGTCACTCCGTCTCCTTGGCACGGTGGGCGAGCCCATCAATCCTGAAGCCTGGCGCTGGTATCACCGCGTGGTCGGTGAGGGCCGCGTGCCGGTCATCGACACCTGGTGGCAGACGGAAACCGGCGGCGTGATGCTAACCACCCTTCCCGGCGCGCACGACATGAAGCCCGGATGGGCGGGCCTGCCTATGTTCGGCGTTGACCTCCTCCTTGTCGACAACGACGGCAAACCGCTCGACGGCGAGGCCGAGGGCAATCTCTGCATCCGCGCCAGCTGGCCTGGCCAGGCACGCAGCGTCTATGGCGACCACGCCCGGTTCCAGCAGACATATTTCTCCACCTATGACGGCCTCTATTTCACGGGCGATGGCGCCAAGCGCGACGAGGACGGCTATTATCGCATCACAGGCCGCGTCGATGACGTCATCAATGTCAGCGGCCATCGCATGGGCACCGCTGAAGTCGAGAGCGCCCTCGTCCTGCACCCGGACGTCGCGGAGGCGGCGGTCGTCGGCTTCCCACACGATATCAAAGGACAGGGCATCTACTGCTACGTAACTCCGAATGCAGGTGTCGCCCTGTCCGACGAGCTGGCGACCGACCTCCGCGCTCATGTCCGCAAGGAGATCGGTCCTGTCGCGACACCCGACCAGATCCACCTCACCGAAGCCTTGCCGAAAACGCGGTCCGGCAAGATCATGCGGCGCATCCTCCGAAAAATCGCAGAGGGCGACACAGGCAGCCTCGGCGACACATCGACCCTCGCCGACCCCGGTGTCGTCGATGACCTGATTGAGGGCCGAAAACCCTAGCAGTCCGGCTCGGGCGCGTCCTTCCGGGTCGCGGTGGATTCAAACTCGCCGGGTGTCAGCGTTCCAGACGTGTCGCAATCCGACTCATCGAAGCGCGCGCGTTGCTTCACGCTATATTCGGTGAAATCGATCGTGCCGTCGCCATTCTCGTCCATCTTCTCGAAACTGCGCTGCCGGGAATACAGATACTCTTCCTTCGCGACGCGCCCGTCATCGTCCCGATCGCTCCGATTGAACCGCCGCTGCTCGCGCAGGACCGGATCGGCCTTTGGAGCAGGCGGCGGCGCGAGAACCTCTCCAGGCTGGCATTGCGGCGTCGGCGGACAGGAAAGCGCTTGAGCAGCCACCGGCGGCGGCGGCGGCAACGTGATGGCGTCGCTCGGCCGACTGAAAAACCAGACCGCAACAACGGTCAATATCACCACCGCTAGAAACAGCCCGATCCGCTGCCAAATTCCCATACCCAGTATAATCCCGCCATTAACGTCCGGTCAGGACATGTTTCACAATTGCCATCTGCATTCTTGTCGGAGACTGACCGTCCCGAACGAAACGCAATGCCGTTATTGGTCTGAGGAGTTTCGGAATGCGCCCTGTCTTTGTCAGCACGTCACCGGTATGCGCTGCCCAGGCTATCTCCAACGCGCCCTGCACATCTCCGTCTTCACCATCGATGGCCCTCATATGCGTCGATGCCAGCTCGGCAAGGGCGGGAAAACACTGGGGCCGCAGCCGAGCAGAAACCGCTTTCAGCAAGGGTTCCGCTGGGGGAGAGTTTTCCGACAGCGTCAGCACCGCGTCCCGCCACCACGCCAGCTTGATCAGCGCGATATGCGGTTCGCTGACGCCAGATTGCGCTTCGACCAGGCGCAGATCGAAAGAATGCAGACACTGGAACGCGGATCGTTGCGAGGTTTCGACAAACAGCGACGCGAAATAGCGTGCTGGTGCTACTTCCCGAAACCGTTCCGTGGACAGGAACTCGCTAGGAGACGGCGACAAATCCTTAACCACGTCGGATAACCTCGTTCCGCAATTTTGCGTTATCCTTCTCAGCTTATCCAGCACGCGTCGCAATTTGCCGAAAAGCAGTTTCTGCGGGGCTTGCACAGGGATAAAAGTTATGACGGGGATCACGAAAACATTGTCGCGGAAGGCGAAGCTGCTTTCCCGTCTGTCGAGGGACGATCGCGGATCGGTCACCCCCTTGATGGCGATCGGCATCGTAACCTCCCTCTCCGCGATGGGCGCCGGGGTCGATATGTCCCGCGCTTATCTTGCACAGACCGAGCTCCAGATCGCCGTCGACGCCGCGGCCCTCGCGGGCGGCCGAACGCTTCGTCTCGACACGGGCGCCTCGGATACGATCGATCCGGGCAGTGAAGCCTACATCGCCATAAACGAGTATTTCGGTGCCAATTTCCCCCCCGGCTATCTCGGCAGTTCGCTCAAACCGCTTACGATCAAGGGTGAACGAAAGGGCTCGGATGTCGATATCGAAGTCGCTGCAGAGGGCGTAATCTCGACGACCTTCGCTGCGGTGCTCGGGATCGACACATTGCCCATCTCCGCATCCTCAAATGCGGAAACCAGCCGCGACCTCGACGCCAAACCCGCCGAAGTCATGCTCGTCCTAGACAACACCGGATCGATGGCATCTGGCAGTCGCATGTCGGACATGAAGAACGCGGTCGGTGAATTTCTGGAAGTCGTCTACGGCGAGGAAGAAGTTCAGAACGACATCGCAATCGGCATGCTGCCATACAACACGATGGTCAATGTCGGCTATGCGATCCCGGCGGCGGATCGTGACAAGTACATCAATAAAATGTCACACTTCACCCATGAGGGTGCATCCGCGTCGACGGACTGGATGGATGTCAAATATGGCAAAGATCACGGACATCGTTTTAAGTGGAAGGGGTGCGTTCGCGCCGATAACACGATAAAGACCGTCAGTGGTGATGCCAGTGATCTGAATACGTCCCACTTCAACTCGATCGATGCGGGTGCCTGGGACATTGGCAAGTCGATGCCAGGCGAAAACGCTGGCCACGAAAAAATCGAGCCTTTCTACTACCCGCCGATCCTAGTCGAATCTTTCCAGAATATTGACAACCGCTTCAAGATTCACAGTAATCTGAGTACTGCCAATGAACTGATCAACAGCAAAGAATGGCATGTCGTCCGCAAATACGTGAAAGATCACTATAACGACGAGGTCGATTCGCCAGACGACGATGGCGACGGTGACGGCTATAACGATATTGATGTCAACAGCGACACGTCTACGGACGGTGGCGAGCGGCGTATATATATGCAGTATATCGCCCACCCCAGCAAAAATGGTGACGACGAGTATGACGACTGGCCGTGGCCGAAGAACTACGATTTCCGCTCCGGCATCTCTAACAAGTCGATCAATGGCCGCAGTCCGAATTATCAGTGCCCCTCCCCGGCCCTGCCAATTGAATATGGGGCAACGAAGACTGTGCTCTCCAATTATGTGAAGAATGAGAACAAGGCCCTCAATCCCGGAACCGGTACATTCCACAACACGGCGATGACGTGGGCCTACCGACTGCTGGAAAGAGACGACATCTTCACCCGGACCCCCACCAGCACGATCGGTCCCAAAAAATATATTGTCTTCATGACAGACGGCAATTTCGATTCACGTGATGACGGTGACAACGGTCCGGACGGTGTGTTCCGACGGAACACGGCGTTCACGGCTTACGGAACCTATGACGACCGAGAACTCATCGAAAGCGAGGACAAGAACAAGGTCATCGACGCCTTGATTCTTCGCTTTGCGAAAACCTGCGAGGCAGCAAAGCGTGACGGCATTGAAGTCTACACGATTGCCTTCGAGCTGAACAGCAATACGCAGGGCACGAAGACGCGAAATATGTTCAAAAAATGTGCGACGAACGAGGCGACGCACTTCTTCGACGCCGCCGACGGATCCGAGCTTGAATTCGCATATCGCTCGATCGCGAGTGATCTGACCGAACTCCACCTGTCTCGCTAGGGAAAGGTCTGACCATGATCGGCAAATCCATCCCACACATCTTCCGCCGCGACGAGCGAGGGTCGACGATCGTCGAATTCGCGATCCTTGCCCCTATATTGATGATGATGATCGGCGGCTCCGTTGAGCTTGGTCATCTGGCGATGATGCGATCGACGCTCGAAGGGGCGACGGCGGCCGCTGCGCGGCAGGCCATGACCGGCGCATGTCCCTCCAGCCGCAAGGCCGATATGGCGGCTTACATAGTCGACCGGATGGACACATACTCATCGCCAGATGCGGCGCCGACGATCATCGTGAAGAATTTCGGCGGGTCGGTCGGCGATGTGGGTCCGCCCGAACCCTATGACGACGACGATGGTAATGGGCAGTATGACGTCGGCGAACCGTATGAAGACCTCAACGGCAATGGGTCATGGAACTCGGGAGACCACCTTGCAAACGACCTTGGTGGACCGGGCGATGTCGTCCAGTACGAAGCGAGGTTTCGCGGCAATACGCTGTTTCCCTTCCTGAAATGGACGACCGGTGCCGACACTATCACGGTTTCCGCCAGCACCATCGTCAGGAACGAGCCGATCTTCTCGGGAAAATGCGCGAATGTTACGCCGGCACCGACGAGCTGACATGACCTTTTTACGAAAACTTAGGCGGAATATCTCGCGCCATTCGAAGACGTTCGGGTCGGACACGTCCGGCATCGCGTTTCTCGAATTCGCCCTGATGCTGCCGGTGTTTCTCGGCTTCATCCTGTCGGCGACTGAGATGGCGAATTACGTCCTGGCCAGGCAGAAGGTCCAGAAAGTCTCTTTCATGACCAGCGACATCATCGCCCAAGCGACGGTGAAGCCGAACGAGCAACAGATTCAGGACTCGTTTTTCTCGATGAATTCGGCGTCCCAGCCCTTCCCGTTGCGGCAAAATGGACGCGTTATCCTGACTGGCATCGTCGGCATCATCGACAACACGAGTGGCGACGTGGAGAATAAGCTGGTTTGGCAACGCTGTTATGGCAGCCGTACGGGCTTCAATAGCTCCTATGGCACCGAAACAACGGAAGATTTCGGTGACAGGGCGTCCGTGACGCTTCCCCAGGGCATCGTTCTCCCACAAGGGCAGATGATCATCGCCGCCGAGGTTGCCTACGATTATCAGCCGATCGTAAACGTTAATTACTTCAACCTGATCGGTGCCGAAAAGGAACTCGTTGGCACGACGACATTGAGAACGCGAAACAAGGCGTTCACGTCACTGACCCAGGTCCCCGGCTTCACGCCGATGACCTGCTGAGCGAAACCGCCCTCCCCTTTCCGGCGATGGCTTGCTAGGCGCTGGACGATGGAGACCGGACGATCGTCGACACTTTCAGAAATTGAAGCCGACATTGCGGCGCGCTTGACCGAAGGCGTACAAAGTCGGCGAAGCGCAATGCACACACCGGTCGTGGCGACGGGGGAGCCCGATGCGCGGGTCATGGTCCTACGCGCCTTCGACCAGGAAAAATGGCAGTTCCGCTTTCATAGTGACGCGCGCAGTCCGAAGATCATGGCGCTTGCGAAAGACCCGGCCGTCGCCGTTCTCTTCTACGATGCCGACGCCAAGGTTCAGATCCGTGTTCAGGGCTCTGCCAGAAGTGAAGTGACAAGCGCCGAAGCCGACCAAGCCTGGGCCGCCGCGAGCAATTTCGCCCGTCGCTGTTATCTCGTCGAAAATGCGCCGGGCACCAAAACGGCATCGGCAGCCTCAGGCTTACCGGCGGATATCGAAGGTCAGCAACCGGACGATGCCGACCTCATCCCGGCGAGAGAGAATTTTGCGATCATCCTCATCGATATCGAATCGATGGACTGGCTCTACCTTGCCAATGACGGCCATCGCCGCGCACAATTCACGCGCGACGACGATGGTGCGTGGCAGGGAAGCTTCGTCATCCCCTGATTTGCCGAAACGTAAAGCCGGTCAACGGGTCAGCTTGCGATAGGTCATCCGGCTCGGCCTGTCGGCGGCATCGCCCAATCGGCGGCGCTTGTCTTCCTCATAGGCTTCGAAATTGCCCTCGAACCACTCGACATGGCTGTCGCCCTCGAACGCGAGAATATGCGTCGCCAGGCGGTCCAGGAC
>JBAUIQ010000468.1:0-2882 GCA_049683075.1 Pacificimonas sp. | reverse complement strand
ATATGAGCGAAATCAAAAAATTCCCCGTCCTGTCGGCCGAGGAAGAATATATGCTCGCCAAGCGCTATAAAGAACATGATGACCGCGAGGCCGCGCACCGCATGGTGACGAGCCATCTGCGGCTCGTGGCAAAGATCGCAATGGGTTATCGTGGCTATGGTTTGCCGACGTCCGACCTTATTTCGGAGGGCAATGTCGGCCTGATGCAGGGCGTGAAAAAGTTCGAGCCCGACAAGGGCTTTCGCCTCTCCACTTACGCGATGTGGTGGATCCGGGCCTCGATCCAGGAATTCATCCTCCGCTCCTGGAGCCTTGTCAAAATCGGGACGACCGCCGCGCAGAAGAAGTTATTCTTCAACCTGCGCCGCATGAAGTCGCAAATCGACGCGTTCGAAGATGGTGACATGCATCCCGATGACGTGAAGCAGATCGCAACCGACCTGAAGGTCACCGAGGACGAAGTTATTTCAATGAATCGCCGCATGATGCGCGGCGGCGACACGAGTCTGAATGCCCCGCTACGCGCCGAAGAGGGCGATTCGGAATGGCAGGACTGGCTGGAATCAGAAGAGCCGCTGCAGGACCAGATCGTCGCTGAGGCGCAAGAGAAGGATGTTCGGTCCGCCCTCCTCTCCGAAGCGCTCGATACGCTGAACGACCGCGAGAAGCACATCATCACGGAACGCCGCCTGACGGACGATCCGCAGACTCTGGAAGAACTCAGCCAAGTCTACGACATCAGTCGCGAGCGTGTACGCCAGATTGAGGTGCGCGCCTTCGAGAAACTGCAGAAGGCGATGACCGATCTCGCCGAAGAACGGAACCTGCTTGAAGCGGCGTAACGTTTCGGCAGCCTAAGATCAGGCGGCGTGAGTGAAAACTCGCGCCGCCTTTTTCTTGCGTGCGTTTGAACGCGCGTTAGGCGCACCGCAATGGCGCGGCGCAAATCAACCCGGCGGAAGACGCGCGGTTTCCGACCCGTTCGC
This sequence comes from Pacificimonas sp., assembly GCA_049683075.1. Classification (GTDB taxonomy): domain Bacteria; phylum Pseudomonadota; class Alphaproteobacteria; order Sphingomonadales; family Sphingomonadaceae; genus Pacificimonas. The sequence continues at coordinate 1,896 of JBAUIQ010000468.1, read as the reverse complement.
TTCGTTCTGAAATTCATACTATGGGTCTTGATCCTAAGCGTCGTCTGGGTCGGCCTGCTTCGCTTCCTTCCCGTTCCCGCGACGAGCATCATGCTTCGCGACTGGGCCAACGGCACGGACGTCAGCAAGGACTGGACACCGCTTGCCGATATCAGCCCAAACTTTGCTCGCGCCGTTATCGGGGCCGAGGACGCGAAGTTTTGCGAGCATAACGGGTTCGATCTCGAGGCCATCGAAACAGCCCTCGAGGAGCGCGCAGACGGCGAAGGAACGCGCGGCGCGTCCACCATTACGCAGCAGACGGCGAAAAACGTCTTCCTTTGGCCGGGCCGCAACCTCGTGCGAAAGGGCTTGGAAGCCTATTTCGCCGGGCTGATCGAACTGATCTGGGGCAAGCGTCGGATCATGGAAGTCTATCTGACCGTGCTCGAGCTCGACGCCGGCATCTACGGCGCCGAGGCGGCGTCACGACATTATTTCGGCAAATCTGCGAGCGACCTCACCCGCACCGAAGCCGCGCGCCTCGCCGCCATTCTCCCTGACCCCGTCGACCGCAGCGCCTCCTCGCCCGGCCCCTTCACGACACGGCGGGCGAACGACATCGCCAGATGGATCCCCATCGTCGATGCCGACGGGCAGGACGACTGCGTCTACACGCCGGGCTGAGGGACGCGTCCTACATCGGCATTTTGAAGCCCGGGGGAAGCGAAAGGCCGCTGGTCATCTTTTCCATTTCCGCGGCACCGGCGGCGTCGGCCTTCGTGCGGGCGTCGTTCAAGGCGGCAGCGACGAGATCCTCGACCATTTCCTTGTCGTCGGGGGTCAGCAGGCTGGCGTCGATGTCGACCTTGACGATCCGGCCCTTGGCCGTGGCGCGGACTTTCACAAGGCCGCCGCCCGCCTCGCCGTCGACTTCGATCAGCTCCAGCTTCTCCTGCGCCTTTGCCATTTCGCCCTGCACATTCTGGGCGGCCTTCATGATCTCTTCGATATTCATGCGTCGGTTCCTGTCTTTTCATAGATTGTACCGTCGGGCAGTTCGTATCCGATCAGCTCGGCATCGGGAAAGGCCGCGACGACGGCGCGGACATTGGGATCGTCGAGAACGGTCTGCCGCTCGGCCTGCTTCGCCGCCGCCTTCTGTGCGCGGAGCGTTGGCACGTTTGCCCGTTCATCGAACGACACGGCAAGGTCGACGCCGAACGTCTCGCGCCATGCGGTTCTGAGGCGCGTCAACATCTCGCGATCTTCCCGTCCCGCGAGCACAAGTTCTCCTGATGTCATCCGTACGGCGCCGACATCGTCGTGCAGCCATGCCTCGACGCGCGGCAGTGGGTATCGCTCGGCGAAAGCGCGCACACCTTCGAAATCCGTCGGGGGCGTCGGCAGGCGCGCATCGGGCGGTGCGCCCGCATCGTCCGGGACGGGCACGCGCGGTGGCTGCGTATGAAACTCGACCTGACGTGCCCGCACCGGCTCGCGCTCGGCCGCGAGCGGGGGATCGGCGTGAACCAGCGGGACCTCCGTCGTCGGCCCGGCAGTCTCCAGCGCGCGGATCAGCTTGCCTGGGTCCGGGAGACCCGCGGCATGGACGAGCCGCAGCAGCGCCATTTCCGCCGCCTGCAATGCCATCGTGCCGCGTTTCACTTCCTCGAGCCCCTTCAACAGCAGCTGCCAGAAGCGGTGGAGCATGGCGGGCGACAATCGTTCGGCCCATTCACCCAGCTGCGCCCTGCCCTCCTGAGACATTACGAGGTCGGGCTCCGCACCCGCCTGGATGCGCGCGATGGCGTGGACGGTTTCCAGCATCGCTTCGACCGCCATATCCGGCGCGACGCCCAGCTCATATTGCGCGCCAAGTTCCGTCAGGACGGCCGCGCTGTCGCCTGTCAGAAC
>JBAUIQ010000467.1:0-2581 GCA_049683075.1 Pacificimonas sp. | reverse complement strand
GTGCCAACATGGCGAAGCCAAAATTAAAACGAACGAAAAGCGCAGCAGTCGAACGACTTCTCAGAAGAGGCCGCGGCGCCACGATGGCGGAGCTGGTAAGGTCAACCGGCTGGCAACCGCATAGCGTACTGGCCTTTCTTAGTGGAATGCGCAAAGCCGGCGCGGACATCGCAAAGGAAGAGCGGACCGAGGGGAGCACTGCCTATCGGATCCGCGCCAGCGAGCGCACTACTGCGAGCAGCGGATCATGAGCCTCGATCTGGACGAGCTCGAGCGAATGACGCCTGCGGAACTGCGGGCGAAGTGGCGCGAGGTCTGCCGCGTCCCCGCGCCCGCCATCGGTCCGTCACTTCTGGCGCGCGGGATTGCACATCGACTGCAGGAACGCGCGCACGGATCACTTCCCTCAAGCACCGTTCGCGAGATCGATCGCCTTCGAAAGCGGCTAGCTCGTACCGGTTCGACCGAGCATCTTCCTACGATCTCGCTTAAAACCGGCACACGATTGGTGCGATCTTGGCACGGCAAGACCTACCAGGTTCTCGTCTGCGATAAGGGCTTCGAATTTGAAGGCCGACATTATGATAGCCTCAGTCACATCGCGCGCGAGATCACCGGGGCGGGATGGTCTGGTCCACGCTTCTTCGGCCTCCGGAAGCGACGTTCGGTACAGAACCACAAACAGGTCGAGGCCGTATGAAGACCGAACGGCGTCGCTGCGCGGTCTACACTCGAAAGTCGACCGAGGAAGGCTTGGAGCAGGAGTTCAACAGCCTCGATGCGCAGCGCGACGCCTGCAACGCCTACATACTGAGCCAGGCCCACGAAGGGTGGGAAGCGGTCCCCGAGCTGTACGACGATGGTGGCTTCACCGGCGGGAACATGGACCGACCGGCAATGAAGCAGCTGCTGACTGACGTGGAAGCTGGAAAGGTCGACATCATCGTCGTCTACAAGGTCGACCGGCTGACCCGCAGCTTGGCTGACTTCGCGCGTATCGTTGAACTGCTGGATGAGAAGGGCGCGTCATTTGTCAGCGTGACGCAGTCGTTCAACACCACGAACAGCATGGGACGATTGACGCTCAACGTGCTCCTCAGCTTCGCTCAGTTTGAGCGCGAGGTCACGAGCGAGCGCATTCGCGACAAGATAGCCGCATCGAAGAAGAAGGGCATATGGATGGGTGGTCCGGTGCCGCTTGGATATGACTGCGAGGACCGGAAACTGATCGTCAACGAGGCCCAGGCGACCACCGTCCGACATATCTTCGAGCGCTACCTGAAGCTTGGGTCGATCTCGCAACTGGCAGAGGAGCTGGCCCGCGACGGCTATCGTACCAAGTTGCGGATCTACAAGTCAGGCAGGCAGGTTGGCGGCATTCCGTTTTTGAAGGGGCCGCTCGCTTCCCTTCTAAAGAACCGCATCTACCTCGGTGAGGTCGTGCACAACGGGACCGCGCATCCGGGCGAGCATGACGCGGTCATCGATCCGGGCGTGTTCGAACAGGTGCAAGCCCTGATCGCTCGCAACCGGCACGATCAAAAGACTGGCAAGCGCGCTATAAACCCCAGTCTGTTGACCGGCATGCTGACCGATCCCGATGGCCGAAAAATGACACCGGTGCATACGACGCGAGCAACGAAGCGATACCGCTACTATGAGAGCCGCCTCGCTGTCGGGGAAAGCAAGGAGCTCGGCTGGCGCATGCCCAGCGGCGAGATAGAACGGCTCGTCATCGAGACCGTGGCCACTCAACTGCGACGGCCCGCTGCAAATGCCCCTGACGATGCGGCCGCGATCGACAAGCGTCGCCGCACTGACGAGCGTCTTGCAAACGAGCTACCGCAGCTCGGGACAAGCGGCCAGCGTGAAGAGCTCATGAAGCTCGACTGTCAGGTGTTCATTGGCGAAGACGAAATCGCCATCGCCATACAGCGGATCGGCTGCGAACAATCTGAGAGCGTCGTGGTCCCTGCAAAGCTCGCCGACCGAGGATCCGATCTTCGGCTTATTGTCTCTCCAGATCATGAACAGCCGGAGCGCATCCCAGACCCGGTTTTGCTGCGGCTGGTTGGACATGCGTTCGCAGCCCGGAACCTGCTCGTGAATGATGCTGACGAACCAATGGTCGCGGACTACAGCAAGCGGCACCTGCAGCAGCTGCTGCGCATAAGTTATCTCGCGCCTGACATCATCTCCGCGATTATGGCCGGTGCGCAACCTGCAAACCTCACTGGTCGCAGGTTAATGCGCGCGACGAACATCCCACTCGACTGGGCGGGCCAGCGGACGTTGTTCGGGTTCGCCTGAAACCTCCGTAAATCGCAGCAAATTAACCATGCATCTGGTCGCCGGGTTTTGGCGCATCGAGACGATTGGCGTTTCGGCGGCGTGACGCGCGGTGACAAGTGGTCTCCCGGCCCAGAGCACACTGCCGCAGGTCAGATAAGCTGCGGAAAGAACGCCACAATTATCGGAAAGATCTACGCGCGACGTGCGCAGCCGAAAATCGTGAACTGGGTGGTGCCGCTTAGGTGACTCGAACACCTGACCCCATCATTACGAATGATGTGCTCTACCA
>JBAUIQ010000466.1:0-3161 GCA_049683075.1 Pacificimonas sp. | reverse complement strand
GGCTTGGAGAGCGCCGACCGCTACGGTTTCGAACACGTCAAGAACGATCTTGCCGAACGCCTTGAGCATCGCCCCGGTGTCGCCCCCGATAGCGCGGTCGATCTCGCGTTTGATTTTCATGAACTCTGCTTGCAACCGTTGAAGCAGAGGCGCGATCTTGTCCCAGTTCTGGTATATCACCAGACCGATGGCAGCCGCCGCCGCAATTGCCGCTGTGACAGGCAGAATGGCAATGTTGAGACCTGCGAATGCGGTCGTCAGGGCCCCTACACCCATAAGAACTGGGCCGATAGCGGCCGCGACGCCTGCGGCAGCAACACCCGCCTTGAGCAACATCGGATTGGTTTCGGCTAGGTTAGAGGTAAACTTGGCGAAACGGTCGACCAGACCAGTTACAGTTTCAAGGATGCCACTTTCCACCACAGCAATGGTAAGCTTCTTCATTGCCTCAGCTAAACGGGATTGCGCCTGCGTGTACTTCTCGAGATTGGCGCGCTCTTCCTCGGTGATGACGTTGGCGTTCTTGCCCATGTCTGCCATCGCCTTGCCGTTCTGTTCTAGCAGGGGGATGAGATTGGTTGCATCGGACGCCATCGCCTCGAGGTAGAAAACCATCTCCTCGGAACTGACGTTCGCTTGCTTGAGCGAGTTGTAGAACAGCTGGAGCGCGTCCTTGCCCGAAAGGCCTTTGAACGCATCGACGGTCAAGCCGACCTTGGGCGCTATGTTCTCGAAGAAATCCGCCATCGGACCGCCGCCTGTCGCGGCGAAATCGCCAACGCGATCGCGCACGTCCTTGAAGATGTCGCCGAGCTTGTCGAACTCAATTCCCACGCTCCGGGCGGCATAGGCCTGCCGCTGGAATTCCTCGAACCCTTCGCCCGCGATCTGGGCGGACTTGGCCATTTCGCGAGCATCGCCCGCCATCTTGTGCGCGGTCGCACTGAAGGCGGCTCCTGCCGCCAGAACCGGAGCGGTGATGCCGACCGAGAGCGTCTTCCCAATATTGCCGATCTTCTCGCCGATCTTCTTCATGTCGGCCGAGAATTTGTTCATGCGCCGCTGCGCCGCATCCATGCCTTTCTCGAATGCAGCGGTATTCGCCCCAAGGTCGACGCGCAGCGCGCCAATCTTCGCGTTAGCCATCGCCGTTCCCCTTGAATTGGCGGTTCACCCGCGATGCGATCAGCTTCATCGCGCCGAGCATTTCGGCAGGCGACTGCGCTTTCGGTTTCACCCGCTTGGGCAGGTAGTGTTGCAGCGGTTTCAGCCCGCGTTTCGACTTCGTTCCGGCGTTGAAGACGGCCGTCTGGTAAGCCGCCGCCGTTGCGAGGTCCGCCTTGGCCTCGCTGCGATTGCGCGCTGCCTTCATCACCAGTTGGAAGGTCAGAGGGGTCTGGCGCCAGAACGCGTCTGGTTCATGCCCCGCCTCGCACCACATGACGAACCAGGTCTCGATCAGGTCGCCTTCTTGCGCCCCTTCTTCGAAACCGCTGGCACGTTTCCCTCCGCACCCGCCCCGAACTCTTCGAACAGCTTGGCGAGGGCTTCGCCGGACGCTTCGCCGTAGTGGGTCACCAACGCGAACCCCTCCTCGGCGGTGAAGCCGGGATGGGCGGGCGCGGCAAAGCAGGCAATCGCCTTGGCCATGTCCATCGGATGCAGATCCTGCCCTGCGAACAGGTCGGCCCCCGCATTGCGCGCCGCGTCCAAGGTGGCGAAATTGAGCCGGAGCGTGATCGTCTCGCCGTCCGCGTCGATCGTCGCGGTAGCGTTGATTGGAGCGACCATCAGGCGGTCTCGGTCGTGATGGTGACAGCGCCGGTATAGCGGACATTCACCGTCATGGTCATCCGGTCGTCGATCGGAATATCGCGCTCGATGCCCTTGACGATGCACGTGCCCGCGAACTTCTGCGTCGTGCCGGCGGTGTTCGTCGGCAGGATCACTTCGTAATCTCGCGCAGTCCCATCATCGAGGGCCGCCTGTAGGAGCAAGTCGGTATCATCGCCGGGGACGAGGTTGAAGGTGTATTCGCCTTCGCCCGGATCGATCAGGCCGGCTATATACTCCCGCACCTGCCCGGCGCTCTCGAAATGCGTAGCCTCTACGTCTTCGCGCTGGAAGTTCGGCGTCGTGATGCCTGTGAGCTCGGTCAGCTTCGTGAGCGTGTCACCATCGTCGTCGAGCCAGAACTGGGTGCCAAGCCCAATGCGAGCATTCGTCATAGTCTATTCTCCATCAGGTCAGGCGGGTGAATGCCAGATCGTCAGATCGAGGCTTTGCCGAAACACCTTGATCCCGCTTCCAAGGTCTTCGGGTTCCATGCTGCGCGAGGCCTCGAGAAACCCCGCTTGGAATTGTGTGTCGCCCATGCTCGCCGGGCGCTCCAGTTCGGCAACCAGCGCACGTTCGATGAGCTTCGTCTCGCCGAAGGACCGCCCCCAGCAATCGAAGCGCACCGTCGAGCCTTCAACGCGGCTCGCGCCTTCAAAGGTGTAGGACCGCCCCGGCGCGATGTTGGTCATCGTGAGCGAGGGCAGGTCGCGGCTTCGTTCGATCCATTTGATCGCCTTGGGCGAACCAAGCAGTTCGGTGATCGCGTTCGCTGCGCGCAGCCGATTCAGAAGGTCTTCTTCCATCACCGGCTCCGCCGCGCCTTCTTGCTGACCTCGACCCAGAGCATCGCCCCGATTGTGTCGAGGGTCTGATCCTTCAAACCATGCCAGGCGGGTGCCATGAACGGGTTCGCGGCCTGCGAGAACGTCCCGAACTCTTGCGTGATGCCCTGCACCAGGCCGCTAGGCCCGATATGCATCTCGACATCCGCGAAATATCCACGTTTGTGCCCGCGCCGCTGCGAACGGTTCAGGAGGGGCGAGACATCGATGCTCTCACGCAGATCGCCTTCGTCGACGCTCACCATGCCTCGCGCCTTGCGGGCGATCGGCTCACCAGCCTCGCGCAGGACCTTGCGTACCTTGTTCTTCGCCGTCGAGCCCTTCACCTGCATCAGCGCGGCCTCCACGCCCTTGAGCCCCTCAAGCTGGACCGTAACCTTCACGACCGCCGAACCGCGGTAATCTCGATCGCTTCGCGTCCGAGCGGGACGACCGAATGGATGTCCCACACGCCGTCGAAGTCGATCCGGTCCTCTGCCG
>JBAUIQ010000465.1:0-4379 GCA_049683075.1 Pacificimonas sp. | reverse complement strand
GCGGAAGGCGGCGGCGCTCGTCCAGACCGGGCATCGCTCTGTGGCCAGCCAGGCATCGAGCATGGTGGCAAGGTCCAAAGCGGGGGCCGCCGTCAGCAGCCGATGATCGTGGCGATAGGGCCGCTGGTGCGTGTCGAAGACGACATTCGCGCCGGAGAAGGCATAGCCCGCCGCGTTGCCGCTCGCCTCAACCGCTGCCGCCAGGTCGGCGAGATGGTCCGGATGCCAGACATCGTCCGCGTCAAGGAAGGCGATCCAGTCGCCGGTGGCGTTTTCGATGGCGAGGTTGCGCGCCGCATAGCCGCCCGGACCCGGCGGGCTGCGCTCGAAAATGTTGATGCGAGGATCGCCAAGCGTCTTCACCAGCGCAAGCCCGCCATCGGTGGAGCCGTCGTCGACGACGACGATTTCATCTGGCGGGCGCGTTTGCGCAAAGGCGCTGTCGGTGGTTTCGACGATGTGCGGCGCCTTGTTGTAGAGTGGGATGACGACCGATACGCGGCCCAAATTCGGTGCGCCTGCGGTCGGCATCATTCACGCTCCTCATATCGTTCAGCGCCGAAGCGACCGTGCGGACGGACGAGGCGTTGCGCCCCCGCGCCGCCGCCACGTGATCCTGGTCCGACTTAGCGTTAGAGACGGCCCCATGTCACGCGAAGCCAAGGCGATCTGGAGGCGGCTGTTCCGCGCCCGCCGGGGTGCGCCCATTTTCGGGATCGGTGCCGCCAAGACCGGGACGCACAGCCTCGCCGCGATGTTCTCCGACCGCGTGGCGACCATGCACGAGGCGGATGCGGAGGCGCGGATCGAGCAGATCCTGGCGCGCGACACCGGCGCCAATCCCAAGGCGGCCCGCAGTGAGATCCTGGATCTACTCAGGCGCGGCGACCGCCGCCGACGCCTGAAGATCGATGCGTCGCAGGTGAATATCTATTTGCTCGATGAACTGGAGGAGCTGTTCCCGGACGCGCGCTACGTCATGACGGTGCGTCCGGCGCGGACATGGCTGCGCTCGATTATCGATGACAGTCTGCGGCGGGATGTCAGCCCCATGTGGCACCGCTTTCGCGACTATCGCTTCGCACGGCCAGAGGGTTTCGCGCCTGAGGACGGCCCGCTGCAGGCACGCGGTCTCTACCCGCTGGCGGGCTATCTCGACTATTGGTGCCAGGCGATCGAACGCCCGCTGGCGGCCATCCCGCGCGGCAGGCTGCTGATCGTCCAGGTGTCGGACCTTGCCGCCGAAGCCGGAAACATCGCCCGCTTCTGCGGCATCGACGACCGCGCCGTCAGCGAACAGCGCGCACATTCCTTCTCGAACCCCGAGCGCTTCGACGTGCTGTCCGAATTCGACCAGCCTGAACTGGACGCCCGCATCGACGCGCAATGCGCAAAGACATGGGCCAAGCTCGGGATCGCTTAGCCCACTAAGAGACGAATTTTGAAACAACTTGAGCCGGCGAGGCGATTCGAACGCCCGACCCCAAACTTGGCAAGGTTGTGCTCTACCCCTGAGCTACGCCCGCTCAACAAGTCGTAGGACGAGGGTGGCGATCCGCCATCTCCTCGTTGGGAAGCCGGGCAGATAGCGTCCGCTGCGAACCGCCGCAACCCCTTTGCGATTCTGAACGCGCGTTGCCATATCTCCTTCCGAACAAGGAGACATCATGGCGACCATCACGACCCCCGAGAACGACCGCGCGGCAATCGAGGCCTTTGAACGCGACGTGCTCGCCCCCAGTATGGACGCGCTCATCATTCTCGATTTTCACGCGGAATGGTGCGGGCCGTGCAAGCAGGTCGGGCCGATCCTCGACAAGGTGGCGGCAGACTATGCGGACAAGGGCGTCAAGCTGGTCAAGGTCGACGTCGACAAGGAGCCCGTGATCGCGGCGCAGTTCCGCGTCCAGTCCGTCCCGACCATCTACGCCATTCACAAGGGGCAGCCGGTCGCCGACCTGACGCAGGCGCGCACCGAGCCGCAGTTCAAGCAGTTCCTCGACCAGATCCTGCCGCAGCTGAAGCTGGGCGAAGATGGCGGGGCCGACGCGCAGTTGGCCGAGGCGATCGCGGCAGGAAAGACCGAGGCGAAGGCGCTGCTGGCGGCGGGCGAGGAGCGCAAGGCACTCGAAATCCTGGCGCAGCTGATCCAACAGGCGCCGGACGATGAGGAAATCCTTGGCGGCGCGGCGGTGGCACTGATCGCGCTTGGCGACACAGGCCAGGCCGAAACGCTGATCGCCAAGGTGCCGGAAGAGTCGAAGACGCCGGAAATCGTGCAGGCGCGCAAGGCGTTGGCACTCGGCGAAAATGCCGTGGACGAGGGCGAGCTTGAGACGTTGAAGGCCGCCGCCGACGCCAATCCCGATGACCATGATGCCCGCATCTCCTATGCCGACGCGCTCGCGGGCGCGGGTCAGGGCGAGCAGGCGGCGGACGAATATCTCGCCTCCATAGAACGCGACCGCGAGCATGCCGACGGGGCCGCGCGCAAGAAGCTCCTGGAGCTGTTCGAAGCGTCGGGTGTCGGCACGGCCTGGGTGATGGCGGCGCGGCGCAAACTGTCGACGATACTCTTCGCATGAAGGTGGGTGACGAGCCTTCCCTCGACGGCATGCCGCGCGAGCTGCCGATCTTCCCGCTGGGCGGCGCTCTGATGCTGCCGCGCGGGAACCTGCCGCTGAATATCTTCGAGCCGCGCTATCTGGAGATGGTGCGCGACGCGATGGGTGGCGACCGCATGATCGGCATGGTGCAGCCAAAGCCCGATGGCAGCCTTTACGAGATTGGCGGCGTCGGGCGCGTTACGCAGTTCACCGATAGCGAGAATGGTACGTTCCAGATCCTTCTCGGCGGCGTCTCACGGTTTCGCATCCTCGACGAGATGAACGGCGACACGCCCTATCGCGTGGCCATCGCGGATTATGGCGACTTTCTGGACGACTTTCGCCAGCCGGATGGCCTGGCGGCGATTACGCGGGCGAGCCTCGAAGAGGTCATGAAAACCTATCTCGGCGCCGAGGGCCTCAGCGCGGATTGGGAGGCGGTCGAGCAGGCCGACGACGAAACGCTGGTGAATACGCTCGCCTCCGCCTGCCCGTTCGACCCTCCTGAGAAGCAGGCGCTCCTCGAGGCCGCCGACCTGCCGCGCCGCGCCGCGACGCTGGAGGCGCTGATGCGCTTCGCGGGCGAAGTCGGCGAGACTGGCATCTCGCCCAGCAACCAGGTGCATTGATGGCGGGATCGACAAAAAGAAGCCCGCCCGACATCGACCCGCGGCTGCTAGAGATTCTCGCCTGCCCGCTGACCAAACAGCCGCTGGTTTATGATCGTGAAGCGCAGGAACTGATCTCGAAATCGGCGGGGCTGGCCTATCCGATCCGTGAAGGCGTACCCGTCATGCTGATCGAGGAAGCGCGGAAGTTGCCGGAGGAAAAGTAAGGGCGTCTTCCGCGCATGAACGTCACCTGCACCTGACATTCAAAAATGGTTCAACGCGCGAGGCGCAGGTTCCGGATGTGGCCGGGGGCTTCTTGGTCCCCTGTTCCGCCTCCGGTCACACCCCTCAGGGGAGGGTTCTTAAAGGTATCAGGGGGACCGAAGGAGGTCCGTCATGTTGAAACCCACTTTGATTGCCATCACCGCAATGACCGGCTTCGCCGCCGCACCCGCCCTTGCCGACGACGATGATCGGCGCTGGGGCGGCGACCGCTATGAGCAGCGTTACGACCGATATGACCGCCGTTACGAAAGGCGCTACGACCGTCGCAGCGATCGTCGCGCCGACCGCGCCTATGCGCGCGGGTTCGAGGATGCGCGTCGGGGCTATCGCCAGGATCACAAGCGCTATGGCAAGAAGTTCGTCCGCAAGGCTTATAAGGCGGGCTACAAGGATGCGCGGCGCAGCTATCGCCGGGAGGTTCGGCGCGATTACCGGGATTATGGCCGCGATTATCGTCCGGTCTACTACAATCGCCAGTCGGACTATCGCGGCGGTTGGTATGGTCGCGATAACCGCTATTATTCCAGCTACGACAAGTGCCGGTCACGTGGCGGTGTCAACGGCGGGACGGTGATCGGCGGCCTCGTTGGCGGTGTTCTCGGCAATGAAGTCGCGCGTCGCGGCGACAAGACCGTCGGAACGATTATCGGCGCGGCCGTCGGCGGTGTCATTGGCCATGAGATTGGCGAGGGCCGTCAGAAGCGCCGCTACTGCTACTAACCGGTGGGTAGCAATTGGCTACAAACGAACCGGGCCGCGACGCACATGCGCCGCGGCCCGGTTTTCGTTTCTTGAAGAACGTCCTAGCCGACGCGCTCGGCCTGCGCCTTCGCGGCAAGTTCGGCGCGGCCATCGCAGGTCACGCTGACAACAGGAT
>JBAUIQ010000464.1:0-1515 GCA_049683075.1 Pacificimonas sp. | reverse complement strand
TCAGCGTGCGGATCATCTTCGGTCTCCTAGAGCAGCCACGCGCGCAGCCCATAAGCGACGATGCCGAGCGCCGCCACGCTCATCGCCCAGATGGCGGCCATCCACAGGAGGCGCTTCCACAAGGGGGCGTTCGCGGCCATCAGTGATAGCCCTCGTCACCCACCTTGCCGCGAAAGACCCAATAGGCGTAGGCGGTGTAGGCGATGATGAGCGGCATGATGAAGGCCGCGCCCCACAGCATGAAGACTTGGCTCTTCGCCGGGGCCGCCGCCTCCCAGATCGTGACCGCGCCCGGAATAACGTCCGGCCACATGGAAACGCCGAGACCGAGGAAGGTCAGGAAGAAAAGGGCGAGCGCCGTCAGAAACGGTGTCGCGTGGCGGTCGTCCCGCTTCATCGCGCGCCAGAACAGGACGGCGACGATCGCAGTCAGGACCGGAACGACCGCGGTCAGATAGACGCCGGGCGTCGAGAACCACTTCGCCATATAGTCGCCGTCCAGGGTCAGCGTGGCAAGGCTGACAGCGCCGATCGACGCCATCACGGCAAAAAAGGCAACCCAGGCGATGCGCTTGGCGCGGTCGTGCGGTTCGCCTTCCAATTTGTACATCAACCAGGTCGCGCCGAGAAGGGCATAGCCGATGACGACGCTGACCCCTGTCAGCAGGCTGAACGGGGTCAGCCAGTCCCACCAGCCGCCCGCATAGGCGCGGTCCGCGACCTCGATGCCCTGAAGAAGTGCGCCGAGCGTCACCCCTTGTGCGAAGGCGGCGATGATGGACCCACCGACAAAGGCGGCGTCCCAGAAGGCGCGGTGTTCCGGATCGCGCCAGCGATATTCGAAGGCAACGCCGCGAAAGACGAGGCCCAGCAGCATCGCGATGATCGGCGCGTAAAGCGCGGGCAGGATGACGGCATAGGCGAGGGGAAAGGCCGCGAAGAGCCCGCCACCGCCCAGGACAAGCCAGGTTTCGTTGCCATCCCAGACCGGTGCGACGCTGTTCATCGCGCGGTCCCGGCCTTTCCCTGCCGGGAAGAACTTGAACAAGATGCCGATCCCGAGATCGAAGCCGTCCATGACAACGTAGGCGAAGATCGCGGCCGCGATGATAATCGCCCAGATGATCGTCAGATCGAAGGAGACATCCAGCATCGCCGTCACTCCGCCGGAGCGTTTTCGGGGAAGGGACCGGGCGACGTCGCCTTGCCCTCTGCCGGGCCGGGGGTGATGCCCGCGGTCCGGATCGGGGCCTTGTCGGGGTCCGGCTCATAGGGTCCGGGGGTATGGCCCATCAGCTTCAGGATGTAGATCGTACCTGCGCCGAAAACGAAGAAATAGACGACGACAAAGGCGAGAAGCGACGCCCCAACGGCGGGCGCATCAAGTGGCGAGGCGCTGTCTGCTGTCAGGAGATGGCCGTAGACCGTATAGGGCTGACGCCCGACCTCCGTCGTGATCCAGCCCGCGATGACCGCGACGAAGCCGGACGGACCCATGGCGAGCGCGAAAAGCTG
>JBAUIQ010000463.1:0-2600 GCA_049683075.1 Pacificimonas sp. | reverse complement strand
TCGCGCTCGCGCACTTGCGAGCTCTGAAACGGCTCGATGATGAGGCAGCTGCGGTGGCAGCGTCTGCGAACAATGCCATTCTGGCGGCCGAATTCGATTTCGCGAACCAGGATCTTGAGATCGCGACTTTGCGCGCCGAGGCGCTGGAGGCTGATGTCGAACTTGCCGAGCAGAATGCTGCCTATCAGGAGCGACTGACGCTCGGGCTGGCGGCAGCATCTTTTCTCATTATCGGTGTCATTCTCTTCGCATTGCGCGCCAGCCGCCGCCGCCGGCTGGAAATCGCGAGTATCAACAAGGAGCTCGAGGTCACGAACACCGATCTCGAAAAGGCACTCGACGCGAAGAGCGAATTCCTCGCATCGACCAGCCATGAGATCAGAACGCCGCTGAATGGGATCCTTGGCATGACCCAGATCATGCTCGCGGATCGCGACTTGAAAGACGGCGTCCGGGAGCGCGTCGGCCTCGTTCACGGCGCTGGGTCGGCGATGAAGGCAATCGTTGACGACATACTGGATGTCGCGAAGATGGAGTCGGCAGGCATCACACTCTCCCGGTCTCCCTTTCGCCTCCACGAGACCATCACGCAGGTCGCGGCGACATTCGCCGATGCTGCGCGAAGCAAAGATGTCGACTTTGTCACCGAGCTTGAGGACTGTCCTCCTCTTGGGATTGGTGATGCGCAGCGTGTCCGCCAGATCGTTTCCAATCTGGTTGCCAATGCCGTGAAATTCACGCGGGAAGGCGAGGTACGCGTTGGCGCGAGGCCATGCCCGGAGGATCGCGATACGCTTCTAGTGACGGTCGCAGACACTGGCGTCGGCATTCCCGATGGTCATCTTGAGACGATCTTCGAACCGTTCCGCCAGGTCGACGCGAGCCGGACGCGGGAGTTCGGCGGCACGGGCCTTGGCCTTTCGATCAGCCGACGCCTTGCTGAAGCGATGGACGGCACGTTGACGGTGACGTCGATCGCCGAAGAAGGGAGCTGCTTCACGCTCCGGATACCGCTTTCGCTCGGCATCGCGAATGCGGCCAATTCCGAAGAGGAGGAGTCCGTATCGGACGACACAACCACGAGTTTTGTCTTGTTCGCCGATAACCCTCTCATCGAGGCGGTCGCCCTGCGCGCCATGAGCCGTCAGTCGGCCGCGCGCGATGTCACGGACGAGCTTGGCGACGCCGTCCTCCGTGCGACACGAAACAGCGTCGAAACGCTCGCCATTGCGATCGGGTCGCCCGAAACCGCCGCAAACATTCTTTCCGAGGATGCTCTCCTGGCTCGACTGGAGCGCTTGCGCGCTGCGCGTCCTGACCTCGATATCGTCGCCTGTGCATGGCCCGATGATCTTGCTGCCCTTGCGGAGCGGCTAAATATTCGAACCGTCGCATCCGCCAAGGACCTCGGGACTGCTATCGAGGCAGGATCAACATCCAATGTGGATTTAACTGACGACAGGCCGTTATCTGTGGTAAATCGGAGTTAACCTTTGCGTTGATAGGCGCAATGGTCATTATGAGCCGAGGGGGCCGATGCGCGCACTTTTCATAGAAGATGACGAGCTCAACCGGCGTATCGTCGAGGACATGCTTCGCGTGGGCGGCGCAGAGATGACTGGTGCCTCCGATGCGGAGAGCGGCCTCGCCATTTTCGACAAGGAAAGCTTCGACATCCTGCTCGTGGATCTCAGAATGCCGGGTGTCGACGGCTTCGAAACCATTCGCCGGGTGCGTGCACGTCGCGATGAAAAGGCAGACGTTCCGATCATCGTCGTGACTGCCGACACCGGATCCACCATCTCCGCGGATTGTATCGAGACGGGGGCTGACGCTGTTCTCCTGAAACCGGTCGCTATGCGAGAATTGTTCGACACGATCGCCGAACTGATGGTGCCGCCTGCAGCCGAGACCGAAACCGCCAGCTGACGAACTGACGGGAGGGCATTTCCGATCGCCAAATTCTGGTGGCGAAACAACTTCAGGCCGCAAGTCATTGAACGCGCCGCTTAAGTCCATTTTTACCAATTTCTCGCTTGCGCGGTCACAGCGCGAGACACTAGTCCTAGGTGCTGGGATTGGGGAACGCCACAAGGGGTAGTGGTCCTGGCCGTTTTCGGTCGGAGGGCGCTACAAATGACTCTGACGCGTTCCATCGATGCCTGAGAGGGACGATGAGGCAAAGGGACCTGTGAACAGCGAGGATATCGGGGACAAATCCGCCGACTCGCTTTCGCCGCTGTCTGAAATGCTGTCTCCCTGTCGGTTGGCGTCGGTCCCGTGCGTGCGGACTGCGAAACGAGGGAACAGGCGATGGATTTCAGTGGAGTCGAGACGGTCGAGCCGGAAACGAGCGAGAATAGTGGCCCCGACACCAAGGGTGTTCATGAGCCACGCTTCCCGATCCGCCGCGATCCGTCGCGCGATGCCAAGCTGACGGACTTTGGCAAGGAAACGCTGGAGGATCGTTATCTCCTCCCGGGTGAAGGTCCACAGGATCTCTTCGCGCGCGTCGCCGCTGCCTATGCCGACGATGCGGAACACGCGCAGCGCCTTTACGATGCGATTTCGAATCTCTGGTTCATGCCCGCGACGCCGGT
>JBAUIQ010000462.1:0-4021 GCA_049683075.1 Pacificimonas sp. | reverse complement strand
GCGGTGCAGCATGCCCGCCACCGACCATCATAGCCCGACCGTCATCGATGGCGATATTGAAACGGTCGTGCCGGGGTCTGCTCCTGCGCGTGCGGCAAGCGGGACGGCGCCAGAGGACGATCGGCATCTCGTAACCGGGCCTATTGTCAAGACGCTGGCGCTATTTGCGCTACCGCTTCTGACGACGAACGTCCTCCATTCGATCAGCGGCACGTGGAGCGCGATCTGGGTCAGCCGGGTTTTGGGACCGGATGCGCTGGTGGCCGTCGCCAATGCCAACGTGTTCCTCTTCATGATGATGGGCGTCGTGCTGGGCGTCGGCGGGGCGGCCGGTATCATGATCGGGCAGGCCATCGGCGTCGACGACCGGCGCGAGGTGAAGCGCATCGTCGGGACGTCTATAAGCTTCGTGGCACTCGCCTCCACGACCTTGGCGGCCGTCGGTTACTGGCAGACGCCCGCAATCATCGCGCTCATTGAAATCCCACTCGGTGCGCGGGACGAGGCGCTGACCTATTTTCGTGTGCTCTGCCTTTCGATGCCGCCGATTTTTACCTTCATCTACATGATGATGATGATGCGCGGCACGGGCGATGCGCGGACGCCATTCATCTTCTCCTGCATCTGGATCGGCCTGACGATCCTTCTCGTGCCGTTGCTGCTGGTCGGTTGGGGACCCGTGCCGAAACTCGGTATAGCAGGTGCTGCGCTGGCAGGACTGATCGGCAATGCCACCGCGCTGTTGCTGCTCGTTGGGCACATCTACCTGCGCGGCCATCCGATCGCGCTCAAGCTAAGCGATTTCCATCATTTCCGCATCGACCCGAGATTGCTCTGGTTGCTCTTAACGAAGGGCGCCCCGATGGCGCTCGAAATGCTGGTCATTCAGGGCGCCTATTTCGTGCTCTTGGCCATGGTGAACGGTTATGGCCTCGTCACGGCGGCGGGCTATGCGGCGGCGGCGCAGCTCTGGGCCTATGTGCAGATGCCTGCGATGGCCTTTGCCGCGTCGATGAGTGCGATGGTTGCGCAAAATATCGGCGCGGACCGCTGGGACCGGGTGCGTGAAATCGCATTGAAGGGCACGGGCGTCGCCATTTTGTCGACGGGCAGCGTCTGCCTCCTCGTCTACGCGCTCGGCGACTGGCCGCTGCGGCTGTTCCTGCCCGAGGGCGGCGAACCGCTCGAGGTCGCGCGCGAGATCAATTATGTCGTCCTTTGGGGCTGGATCGTACTCGCGATCACATCGGGGCTGAGCGCCGTGGTGCGCGCGAACGGCGCGATGATCCCGCCGACAATTATCTACGCCATAACGATGTGGGCGCTCCGCATCCCGTTTGCGCGGGCGCTGCAACCGTGGCTGGAGGAGCGCGCAATCTGGTGGAGCTTCCCGCTCGGTACCGTGTCCAGCGCCGTTCTTGCCTTCGCCTATTGGCGTTGGGGCAAGTGGCGGGACAACGCGCTCCTCGTCAAACGGCAGGCTCCGCCCGCCAGAAGCTGAACGTTGCACGTCGGCCGAGCGCGAAACGGTTTACCGCCAGCGCCATGGCGACGGACGTCACCAGCACGATGACCATGAAGTCGATATAGTGCAGGCCGACGATCCCGGCGGGCTGCCACCAGAAGCTGTAGGTGCCGTAAAGAACGACACCCCAAAGAACGCCGACGATCGCGGCGCGCGCCTCGACGCCCTTGAACAGCAACCCAGCGACGAAGGCCGACAGGATGGGCATCGAGAGGAGCCCGTTCAGCTGTTGCAAGAGATTGATGATGCTGTCCGCGCCAAGATAGAGCGGGACCAGCGCCAATGCGCCGACCGTCGTGATCACGGACATGATTGCGCCGAGCCGCCAGTGGTTTGCGACGGGACCGACGAAGCGCTCGTGAAAATCGACGGAGTAGAGCGCGACGGTCGAATTGAGGACGGCACTGAAGGTGGTCACCACGGCCGCGGCGACCATCGCGGCGAACGCGCCGGACAGCCAGGGCGGCAGCACTTCTGCCACCAGCCGTCCATAGGCGGCGTCGCCAATGTCGCCGAACAGCTTGAAGGCGACGACGCCCGGGATGACGACAATGGGCGGGACGATCAGGATCCGGATCAGGGCGGCTGCAAACACGCCTTTGCGCGCCTCGGCCACCGTCGGTGCAGCCATGGCGCGTTGCGTGATGTTCTGGTTCGTCGACCAATAGAAAATCTGGATGAAGAGCATGCCGGTGAAGAGCGTGTGAAACGGGATTGGCGAGTCCGCCGCGCCGATCATCGACAGCCGCTCGGTCGGCACGTCGGTGACAATGTCGAAATCGACGGCCGCAAGCGCGAGGAAGACGATCACGAGCGCGAGGCCGAGAATGCCGACGCCCGAATAGGTGTCCATGACCGCGACCGCCCTCAGCCCTCCAAAGATCGTATAAGCCGCGCCGATCACGGCGAGGATTGCGGCAAAGACCATGATGGGAATGCCTGTCCCGAACAGCGACTGCATGAACAGCCCACCCGAATAGAGCGCAGCGGGCAGGTAGATGAGGATGTTACCGAAGAGGAACAGGCCGGAAATCAGCGTCCGGATCCCCTTGCCGCCATAGCGGCGCTCGAGAAGCTCAGTCACCGTCGTGCAGTTATGTCGATAGTAAAGCGGCACGAAAACGAAGGCGAGGATCATGAGCCCCGCAAAACCGGCGATTTCCCACCAAGCCAGAAGCAGCATCTGATTGCCGTTCATGCCGACGAGCTGGTCGGTCGACAGGTTGGTCAGCGTGATGGATCCGGCGACGAATATCCAGCTGAGCCCGCCGCCCGCCAGATAGACGTCACGCTTCGTGCCGTCGCGGCGGCCTGCCTTTCTGACCTTGAGCCATGTCGCAAAACCGATGAGCGCGGTGATTGCGATGCAGATGCCGACCTGCAGCGCGCTCGCAAATTGCTCTTGCGATCCGAACATCTTGTGCCAAGCCCCACCCCAAGGAAGCGCGGTCTCTGGACGGCGGAAAGGGCGGGCGCAAGACATGAGCGAAGTGGCGAGGCTGGCGTCCGGCGACATCGAGCTGATTGTGGCGCGCGAAGGGTCAGCGATTCGGCTCGTGCATCTGGGCGCGCGGCTGCCCGATGAGGATGTGTCCACATTGGCGCTGGCGACGACGCGCGGGCTGCATGAGAACGAGGCGGACGAACGTCTCGGGCAGACATTCCTACCCGTGGAAGGCACTGGATTTCTGGGCACACCAGCTATGGACGGCCAGGATTTTGACGCGATGCTTGCGGCTGCAAATGTCGACATCACAGATTCTCTGATGAGGATGACATGGTCGTTTGCGGACGACAGGCTGTCGATCCGAACCGACATCCGCGCCATGGGCGGTGGCGTTTTCACTGTTGCAACGAGCGCCCGGAACGGGAGGGGCGGTGACGTCTCACTCGCACGCCTTGCCAGCATTACTTTGCCTCTCCCCTCATGGGTGACGCATCGGACCACCTGGTCGGGCCGCTGGGCGGGAGAAATGTGCGAGGAGACGGTCGCGCTCGGGAGGGCGGCGATCCAGGAGGTGTCGCGCGGCGGTCGCCCGGGCTTTGGCGGCGGCGACTGGCTGATGCTGCAGAACGGCGAGGCGGGTCGGATAAATGTGCTGGCGATTCATTTGGCTTGGAGCGGCGATTACGAGCGGCTCGTCGAGCTAGATGAAAATGGCGGCGGTCAGGTGCAGATGGGTACCGCCGTCGGTCCGGACGGCATCGCGCTCACGCCCGGCACGTGGACGACAATGCCGACCGTGCATCTGGCGGTGTCCACGACGGGCAGGGACTGCTTGCGCCAGTCGCTGCATCGCCATGTCATCACGAATGTCCTGCCCAGCGCACATGTCAGAAAAAAGCGGAAACTGCATCTCAATACATGGGAAGCACTCACCTTCGACGTGAGTGAGAACGCTCTCATTCGCCTCGCCACCGACGCCGCGGCGCTCGGTGTGGAGCGCTTCGTCCTTGATGATGGCTGGTTCGCAGGGCGGCGGAACGATCGGAAGA
>JBAUIQ010000461.1:0-3125 GCA_049683075.1 Pacificimonas sp. | reverse complement strand
GCCTCCAGCGTCTCCCGCCGGTCCGCCGCGCGCGCCGGCATCCGGTTCGGCATGTCCGGCGCGGACAGGCGTTGAACATGCGCCATCCCGGGCCCGCTGATCCGCAGCCGTTCACCTGCGCCGCTCGCCTCCACCAAATCCATCCGCTTCAGCCGATCGACGACCTCCGCCCCGCACCGCCGCGATCCCACGCGATATCCCCCGCGCGCGTCCGCAACCATAGGCGCGCCCGTCGCCATCTGGCGCAGCAGCTTCCGCTCACCGCCCGTCAACATTGTCTCTGTGGTCATACTCGTCTCCAGCTTCTTGAGGAGACGAATCTCTCACGAAAAATCCTACATTCGAAGTCGGGCGACGCTGGGCCGTCATGATCCATACCCAATATGCACACGTCGGAAAACTTTACACTTCCGTAACGGTTATCGAAGATCCTTAACTTGGATCAAGAATTCAAGACATTGAACGGACGGTCTTTTTTGCGCTCGCTCGCAAGTTGGCACGGAGGTTGCTGGGCTATCCGTGACAGTTGCGTACCAACCGACAACGGATTTCCAGGGGGAAACCTAAAATGACCAAACTCACTCTTCTCGCCGCCGCTGCGACCGGCCTCGTCGCGATGTCTGCAAACGCAGGCGCCGTCTTCCAGTACGACGCGCCGCTTCCGAACAGCAACACGGGCGGTTACGGCAACGACATCACGAACTGGGACGCCCGCTACGACACGGATGGCATCCTATCGCTTGATGTCGAGTTCGCGGGCGAAAACGTCTCGAATGACGGGTTTTGGTTCGTCGTCAGCGATGGCCCGAATCCAAAGGGCACGCCCGATGAACTCGCCGTCCTTTATGGCGATGTCGCCAACAACAAGATCACCAGCTATGTCTATGACGGCGTGAACGGTCCGGGCAGCTGGCAGGATACCAGCGCGTTTCTCGAATCGGCCGCGGGCGTTCTGCAAACGACGGGTACCGACAGCTACAGCTTCACGCTGGATGTCAGCTCCATCAATGCACTTAATCTCAGTTCCGATTGGGACGGCGCGCAATTCGGTGATAAGATCGGCATCTGGTTTCACCCGGTAAAGTCCGCGTCGTTCGCTTATGACAGCGATGGTCGCATCACCAGCTTCAGCCGCAGTGGCAACGGCTTCTATGACGGCCGGAACTTCGACACGACGCCTGGTCCCGGCGGCAACATTCCGGTCCCGGCACCGGGTGCGCTCGGTCTTCTCGGCCTCGGCGTTCTCGGTCTGGCAGCGGCGCGTCGCCGCCGAGGCTAAGTCGCGGCGAACCGCCGATAGCTTGTAATATCCTCGCCCTTTGCCGCGCGCCCGGTCCTATTTTAGCGCGGCGAAGGGCGATGTCTTGCGTTTGATCTCAGCCGCCTCGGCGGCCACGTCTTCCTCGGACATCAGGAGCGCCCGCGCCGCCGCAATGTCCTCGTCGGACGCGCGCGGAAACGGATCAAGCGCCAGGACGAAGGCTTCGGCCGCCACCTCGCCCAGATCAATCGTCCGCGCCCCGCCCAGCGACACGATATCCAGCTCGTCCAGCGACAGTTCGACATCTTCGTCCGGCATGTCTGGCAATTCCCGCACGAATGTCAGCGCCAGCTGCTCATCGACCGTTTGCGCAACATCTTCGGCGGACACCACGCAGCTTGCCACCGCGCGCCCGCTGACCGGTCCAGTCACGCGAAAGCCGCCTTCGCCCGGCGCAACCGTCAGCCGCGCTGTCAATTCATCCAGCGTCACCAGCCCGAAGCGCACCGCCAATGCCGCGCGCTCGATCGCCGTCGCTTCGATCCGGCGCTCGATCCCGTTGCCGATCTCGTCCAGCTTTACGATCCGCGAGAACTCGGGCGCGCTCATGCCGTGCCTTTAAGGATTGTCGCCTCATCGATCGCCGCCAGCCGCGCACGCTCCGCCTCGACCTGCCGCACGGCCCAGTCGAGCGCGCCCGCGTCCGCCGCCGCCTCGGACTCCCGACGATAAAGATTGCGCGCCAGCGCCTCGCGCCAGTCGACATCGCCTTCGCCCGCCTTCCGGTACGCGCCCAGCCGTCCGCCATAGGCCGACATAGATTTTCCCATATGTTTGCCGATGACCATGTCGCCAATGCCATGCTCGCGCAGCGACGCGTCCATGTCGTCGACGAACTGCTCGGTGAGCGCGCGAATGAAGCTGCGCGATGCGGGCGTGTCGATCTCTTCCAGGCGGATGGTGAGCAGAGACAGCATCAACGCGGCCAGATCGAACCGCCCATCCAGCGTGTCCGGCACGGACCCGGCCACATACCAGTCCTTCGCCCGCGCCCGCTCGATGACCCGGCCATAGGCCGCGCGTGCCGCCAAGGTTTCGGGATGGGGTTCCTTGCGTCGGAACAGGTTGAACATGAAATCGTGGCTTTCGCAAAAAGGGTGTTTGAGGGACGGGCCTGGCTTGCCGCGTATGACGGGCACCGATATTGAGGCCAGCATGACGAATGACAAGACGAACATCCGCCGCACTGGCATGAAGAGCGTCGCGCTGCTCGTCGCAGTCGGCCTTCTCGCTGGTGGCTGCACGCGCCTCAGGGACCAGCAGGGCTATGGGCAGGAGGAGGAAATCCTGACGTCCGTCGCGGTCGGCGTCGACAATCGGCAATCGGTCGAAAAGACGCTCGGTCGTCCGACCTTTGTTTCGCAATGGGATCCGAATAGCTGGTATTACGTCGCGCGGAATATCGAGGCACTGGCATTCCTCCGCCCCGAACCGACGGCGCAGGACATCATGCGCATCCGTTTCGACGCGACTGGCAACGTCGCGGAAGTGACGCGCGACCAGACGCTCGACCAGATCGCCAGCTTCGATCCGTCCGGCGACAAGACGCCCGTCTATGGCCGCGACGGCACGCTGTTCGAGGAGATCTTCGGCAATATCGGCCGGGTCTCCAGCCTTCCCGGCGGCGGTGCGGGCGGGCCCCCGCGCCAATAGGCGCTTACGATGGCGCGCCAATAGGCGTTCACGAAGGCGCGCCAAGCGGCGCAGCTTCGTGAGCAGCCCCTAGTCTCGCGCGCGCTCGACCTCGCCGATCGCTTCCCCGGCGGCGCGCGTCATGTCCTCGACTCGTCGCTCGATCCGTGCC
>JBAUIQ010000460.1:0-4793 GCA_049683075.1 Pacificimonas sp. | reverse complement strand
GTTTGATCTCGATGGGCATCAGCCGTAAGTCCCCACAAGAACGTCGGTATAAAGCTCTTTCAGCTCGGGCTCAGGTGTCTGTTCGGCAAAGTCCGCCGCCTCGCTGATCTCGGCGCGGATTTCCTTCTCGAGCTCCTTCAAACGGTCCTCGGTCTCGCCCATTTCGAGGAGTTGCGCCTTCGCCGCTTCGATCGGATCGCGCGTGGTTCGGACATCCTGCACCTCGTCGCGCGTGCGGTATTTCGCCGGGTCCGACATCGAATGCCCGCGATAACGATAGGTCATCATCTCCATCAACAGCGGCCCCTTCCCGCCCCTGACCCACTCCAGCGCCGCCTCGCCCGCGCCGCGCACATCGAGCACGTCCATGCCGTTCACCTGCATGCCCTCGATGCGGAAGCTTTCGCCACGACGGTAGAGCTGGTCTTCGGCGGACGCGCGATTGACGCTCGTGCCCATGGCATACTGGTTGTTCTCAATGATGTAGAGCACAGGCAGCTTCCACAGCTCCGCCATGTTGAAGCTCTCATACACCTGACCCTGGTTCGCCGCACCGTCGCCGAAATAGGTCAGCGCGACGCCGTCGTCGCCATTATATTTGTGCGCGAACGCCAGGCCCGTACCGAGCGGGACCTGCGCCGCCACAATGCCGTGGCCGCCATAAAAGCCATGCTCGACGCTGAACATGTGCATTGAGCCGCCCTTGCCCTTCGAAATTCCGGCCGCGCGTCCCGTCAATTCCGCCATCACCGCCTTCGCCGGGATACCGCAGGCCAGCATATGACCGTGATCGCGGTAGCCTGTAATAACGCTGTCCTGCTCCTTCATCGCCGATTGCAGCCCGACGACCACCGCTTCCTGTCCGATGTAAAGGTGACAGAAACCGCCGATCAAACCCATGCCGTAAAGCTGCCCCGCCTTCTCCTCGAACCGGCGGATGGTCAGCATCTGGCGATAAAAGTCGGTCAGCTCGTCCTGCGACGCCTCATAGCGGTCGGGAACCGACAGCGGATCCATTCCCTCCCGGTGCTCGCTGACCCGGGCCCGGGGCGCGGTTTTCTCGGCGGATTTTGACGTTTTCGACTTCGCGGCCATCGGCTGCCTTTCATCGCATGATCGGCAGTGGCCCTAACGCGGCGGCGCGGCAATCGGAAGTGCAGTTAGGCCCTATTCGGGCAGGCGAACGATAATCTCGTCGTCACGGACCAGACCTAGTTCACGCCGGACGAGTTCCTCGGCGTAATCCGCTTCGGCCTTGTCGCCCATCAGGGCGATGCGGTTTTCAAGATCTGCGCGCGTCGCGGCGGTCTTCGCGGCATCGACCTCGAGCCGCGACTGCTCCGCCTTGTAACCACCAAGCGCCAGGATGCCCGTTTCGCCCATCATCGCATGCCATCCGAAAAAAGCGACCGCGAGCGCGCAGACCCCCACACCCGCCACGGGGCGGACATAGGCATCGAAATGCGCGCGGAAACTGGACGAAGCGGCCATGGCAAGTCGCTTGAATCAGACGCAGAGTCCGCCGTCAAGCGCAATCGGGTCGAGAGGCTAGCCGGGCGGGGTCAGTCGAGAAGAACGGATCGGCCTGCGTAATGCGCAGCCGTTCCCAGCTCTTCTTCGATCCGCAGCAGCTGATTATATTTTGCCAGCCGGTCCGATCGTGCCAAGCTGCCCGTCTTGATCTGACCGCAGTTGGTCGCCACGGCGAGGTCGGCAATCGTCGCGTCCTCGGTTTCTCCGGACCTGTGCGACATCACCGATCGATATCCGGCCCGGTGCGCCATGTTCACGGCATCAAGCGTCTCTGACAGCGTCCCGATCTGGTTGACCTTGATCAGAATAGCGTTGGCCGCACCCTTCTTAATTCCATCCGACAGGCGCGCCGGGTTGGTCACAAACAGATCATCCCCGACCAGCTGAACATGCTCGCCAACTTCCTGTGTCAGACGGATCCAGCCGTCCCAGTCGTCCTCGTCCATCCCGTCCTCGATGGAAAGAATTGGATAATCGCGCGTCAGCTTCGCCAGATACTGCACCATCTCGTCCGGCGACCGCTTGATCCCCTCGCCCGCAAAATCATAAGCGCCGTCCGTGAAGAACTCGGTCGCTGCACAATCGAGTGCCAGCATGACGTCATCGCCCGCCCGGAACCCCGCTGTCTCGATCGAGCCCATGATGAAGTCGAGCGCCGCCTCCGCGCTCGCCAGGTCCGGCGCGAACCCACCCTCGTCGCCGACCGACGTCGCCAGCCCCTTCTCGTGCAGTGCCGCCTTTAGGGTGTGAAAGATCTCCGCCCCCCAGCGCAAACCTTCGGAGAAGGTCGCCGCCCCGACCGGCATGATCATGAATTCCTGGAAGTCGATCGGGTTGTCGGCATGGGCACCGCCATTGACGATGTTCATCATCGGAACGGGCAGCACGTTCGCCGCCGTTCCACCGACATAGCGATACAGCGGCAATCCCCGCGCCTCCGCCGCCGCCTTCGCCGCGGCCATGCTGACACCCAAGATCGCGTTTGCACCCAGGCGGGACTTGTGCTTGCTACCATCGAGCGACCGCATCGCCACGTCGATCTCCAGCTGGTCTTCGGCCTCCATGCCGGAAAGGGCATCCGCGATCTCGCCGTTGACGGCCTCGACGGCGTTCAGGACGCCCTTGCCCAAATATGTCGACTTGTCGCCATCGCGCAGCTCGACCGCTTCATAGGCACCGGTCGACGCGCCGGACGGCACCGCGGCGCGGCCGAAACTGCCATCCTCCAAAAGGATATCGACCTCGACCGTTGGATTGCCGCGGCTGTCGAGAATTTGTCGGGCGTGAATGTCGATGATGGCGGTCATGTCGGGACCCTTTTTCGATCATGAGAAGCAATGTTGGCGGGCGCCGATAGCCCGTGCGTTCCCGAACCTCAACGCGCCGCGTCACCGTGTTGCTTGGCTAAGGAACCTCGCCCGCGACGCCGCGTTGGCAGGGAAAGACAGTTTGAAAGGACCAATTTATGTCAAACGAAATTCCCGGCGAGACCGTCGTCAGTACGCCGTCCGCCCCGATGGGCGCGAGCGAAACCCACCCCGTCATCGCCGAGCACCAGACGGAGCCGGAGACGGCGACGAGCCGACGCGAAAAGCTGAAGTCCGAAGTCAAAACTGGTACGTCGAAGCTTGCGGACCAGGCCGGAACGAAGGCGCGGGGTGCCGCCGAAGAAGGCAAGGCGCAGGCGGCACAGACGATCAACAATCTCGCGCAGTCGACCCGCGACGCGGCGCGACAGTTTGAGGGAACGCAGGCCGAAGGCTTGACTGGGTACGCCGCGACCGCCGCAGACTCGATCGAGCAGTTTGCCCAGACGCTTGAAAACAAGAGCGTCGACGAGTTGATCGACGACGCGCGCGACATGGTCCGCAAATCTCCCGCCATCGCCATCGGCGCCGCAGCTGCCGTCGGTTTTCTGATCTCGCGGTTCGCGAAGGCTTCGGAGCGCACCACCGGCGCAACCGATCTTGCCGCGCTAGATCCTCGTGACGACCGGCGAAATGGCTGAGGACGCGGATTTCGTGCCAGAGCCGTACTTCACGCACCGGACCCACGCTCGCCATGAAGGGAGCATCGGAGAACTCTTGAAGCGCGCGGAACGAGACATAGAAGCTACTGTCCAGTCGCAACTCGCATTCGTACGGGCTGAAGCCCGGGCGCGCGCCGACATGGCGAAGCCGACGGCACTTTGGGGATCGATTGCCTTCACCATGGCATGGTTCGGCATCTTCGCGACGGTTGTCGCGATCGGAACCGGGCTGGCGCTTCTGATTGGCGTTCCACTCGCTTTTGCGGCGACCGCACTTATGTTATTCGGCGTCGCTGCCTTTGCTGGACTGAAGGCAAAAACGGCGCTCCAGGCCGCGCTTGAGCTTCAGGCCGATCGCGCACGCCAAAGATTCGGCGACCAGTCATGAAGGCGAAGCTCCCCCAGTCTGCCATTCGGGCGGATGAACGACGGCGGGCGGCCCGTCTGGCCCGTGCCGATCTTCGGGCGACCGTCGACGAAATCGGCTATCGCATTCGTCCCGACGTCGTCGTGAAGCGAAAGATGGCCGAGATAAAGCGTGGCGCGTTCGATCGGTCTGCCGAGTTGTTGGAAGAGGGGCGCCAACTGGCGGCTCGGCATCCGCAGATTGTTGGCGCGGCAAGCGCAAGTCTCGCCGTCATTGGCGTCAACCGCTCCGATCACAAGGGCTCGGCCAAGCCGGATGGACTGGAATATGCCATCGGATTTACCGGCGCGGCAATAGCCCTCTTCGGCACCTATCAGATCGCCAAACGCGACAAGACATTAGAAAAGGACTCACCATGACCCAGAACGACAATCATATTCACGACGACTCACTTGCCGACCGAACGAAGGCTGGCGTCAGTAACGCCGCAGCTTCTGTGAAAGAGGGTGCCGCAAAGGCGCGCGATGCGACTGCCGAACGTTACGAGACCGCAAAAACCGGAACGGCCGACGCCCTGACGAGCGCCCGCGACTACTCGTCCGAACGCCTCAACCGGGCCAAGGACTACAGTGCCGAACGCTACGACGCGACCCGTCGCTATTCGTCGGACAAATGGGACCAGACCCGTGATGGCGCAGCCCGCGCACGTCAGCGCACCGGACAGGAAATCGAAGCAAGCCCCCTCCTCGCCGCCGGCCTCGGTTTGATCGCCGGTGCCGCTATCGGTTTCCTTCTTCCGCGCACTCAGCAAGAGAATAAGCTTGTTGGCGGCGTACGTGACAATCTCGTCGATCAGGCGAAGGA
>JBAUIQ010000459.1:0-9985 GCA_049683075.1 Pacificimonas sp. | reverse complement strand
CTGTTTTAATGACCTGCATTTGGCCATTTGCCATTTTCTCGCCTGCGAGAAAATCGGGAGTCGTCATCGCGAGGATGTCGACCATCGCGTCGCCGATCGCGAGTACGTCGTAGCGGGTGTCCGTCATCGGACCTCGCATAAGGCGCGGGCACTTGAGCGCAACGGGTGGCTTTCCATCTAGCGCGCCGGACGTTACGCGGGCGCGCATGCTGCCGTCCAGATCGCTGTTCGCCATTTCCGTATTCTATGGCGGAATGACCTGCATCGCAGGCGTGCTTGGGAACAAGCTCGTCGCGCTCGGCCCGCTCGCTGTCGAGGCGGGCATCTTCGCCTTCCTGCTGCTCGTTATCATGTCGAGCGTCGTTGCCGAAACCGCTGGCCGTGCGACGGCGAACCGCCTCGTCGTCTTCGGCTTCATCCCCCTGATCGTTTCGATGCTGCTGATCCAGCTTGTCCTGGCGCTGCCGCCAGCAGCTTTCTGGGAGGAAGAGCGGCGTGTCGCCTTCGACATCATCCTCAACCAATCGGCGCGTCTGATGTTAGCCGGCATGATCGCTTATGGCGTCTCGCAGCTTCTTAATGTGTCGATCTTCGCGTGGCTGAAAAACCGCGCAGATGGCAGCCGCTTCGCCTGGGCACGCGGATTGATCGCAGGCGTCCTAAGTCAGACTGTCGACACCGTCCTTTTCATCACGATCGCCTTCTGGGGCGTCGAGCCGGTCGAACTGATCCTGCCGGGCCAGCTTTTGGCCAAGATCGTTCTGACGGCGATCCTCGTTCCGCCGCTCATTCAGCTCGGTGTCGCACTCTCACGTCGCCTCGACGCGAAAGCTGCCTAAAAGGAGACGGTCTTCGCCACGATCTCAGCGCCGTCATCGCTGTGCAGGGCAAGTTTCACCGCGCGATCCGACCAGTCCACATCAACGAGACCGAAATTCTCGACGACGATCATATCCGTCTCGCGGATCGGATCAGGTTCGCGCTCGCTCGCGTCGTCGCGGACGAAGGCGAGGTTGAGGGAAGATGAGGTGAGTTCATGGATTTCCTCGCCGAGCGCCGCCGGGCTGTCGCTGTAAATGGCACCCGAGTGCCGATCGCCGGACAGCAGCACGAGGCCGCCACCATTGCGGGATGCCAGCATTTCCATGAGGCGCTCGCGCTCGCGCGGCATGTTCGCCCAGCTTTCATATCGGTGGGCATCGGTCAGAACCTGTATCGAGGACACGAGCAGGCGAAGGTCGGCGGGCTTGGCAAGTTCCGTCTCCAGCCACGCCCATTGCGCGTTGCCCAGCATCGTGACGTCGGGTGAGGGGTCACGATCGTAATTACCGAGCGGGCGCCAATCCTCCGTATAGGGCAGGCGCGTCAGTGACGACCGGAAGAAGCGCGTATCGAGCATGACGATCTGCGTCCGCTGCCCTTCCGGCCCCGCGATGAGGCTGTCGTAGATCCCGGGCCGGCTCTGAACCTCTGCCGACGAGCCCCAGAAGCTTTCGAACAAATCTTCCGACAGCTCGCGAAACGCAAAGGCGCCGCCAGAGTCGTTTGGTCCGAAATCATGGTCATCCCAGCTCGCGAGCATCGGCGTCGACTGTCGCAATGCGGAGAAGCGTGGGTCCGCCGCCTGTATGGCGTAGGCGTCACGGAACGAGGACAGGTCGGCGTCGCCCTCCCACCCGTAATCGCCATAAACATTGTCGCCAATCATCAGCATCGCATCCGGCGACGTCGCGCCGATGACTGGCCAGATGTCCTGGCTGCGGAGCTGATGATTGCAGCTGCCGAAGGCGATCCGCGTCAGCACCTTGTCCGTCCGGATAACCGGCGTCGGCACGGCCGCGGGAAGGGCCCTCGAAACGGGAACGGCGGCTCCGAGAACCGGAACCGCCGCCACATTCGGTGCATCCTGCCCGGCGGCGCAGCCCGCCAGAAGAGCCGCGATGGCGAGACTGGCAAACTGAACCCTAGGCATGGATGACGTCCTTTGCTGATTAGAACTCGTAGCGAACACCGAGCTGGATGCGCCAGATCGACGACGAGGTCTGGATCTCGTTAATGTCGTTCGGGTCGAAATCCGGATCGTTGATGTCGAAGCGCGAATCAAGATTGTCGATGATGTAGCGGCCCTGATCGTCAACGGAGCCATCGACCGGGGAGACCAAACGACCGCGACTGCGGAAGGCGTTCCAGCTCCCATCGAGCAGGTTTAGGAGGTTGTCGAAGTCGGCAAAGACCTCGATCTTGTCCTGGCCACCGAAGAAGCGTCCCGGTCCCGGCAGCTCCTGGGACAGGCGCATGTCGAGATCGAAGAACCAGTCGTTGCGGCAGCTGTTCGCCGTGATGCTCTGACCCGGCGTGAAGCTGCAATCCGTCTGGCTGTCGATGTAGCCCAGCAGCCCTGCGACCGCCGCAGGATCGGAATCCGGCGACAGGTTCGGATCGTCGAGGCCCGATGGGACGTAGATCACCGCATTGCCGTCGCCAGACGAGCGGTCGTTAAAGACGCTGCCATTGTCGAAGGTTAGGCTGTACGGGCGGCCCGAGCGGGCGATGAACACCATGCCGAGCTGCGTCGCGTAATCCTCGAAGAAGGTCTCGTCCCACACTGCCGACAGCGTGAAATTGTGCCGCGTCTCAAAGCTGGACGTGCGAACGCCTGGCGTTTGACGATCGAAGGCCGCCGTGCGGTCGTAACCGGACGTCGCCGTCGAGTTGTCGTTCGTGCGGCGCTCGTCGGCATTGGTGAACGCATAGCCGAAATTGACGGAAACGCCGCCGCCTTCAGTGAGGATGCCGCGATCGAAATTTTTCGACAGGATCAGCGAGGCGACGTGGCTGTCATAACTGTCGGCGTTGGTCAGCTGGATCTCGTCATCGCGGCCGGTTCCGAAACAGGCGTCCGTCACGCCGCTGTAGATGCCCGAATCCACGAGGCGAGCGTTACAGCCGTCATTGAGCGGATCGATCGCCGAATAGATCGGACGCCCGTCGACC
Organism: Pacificimonas sp.; assembly: GCA_049683075.1. Taxonomy (GTDB): domain Bacteria; phylum Pseudomonadota; class Alphaproteobacteria; order Sphingomonadales; family Sphingomonadaceae; genus Pacificimonas. Next base: position 6,991 of record JBAUIQ010000459.1, on the reverse strand, counting down.
GTGAAGGCCTGCGGCGCTTGCGCCAGGTCGACGAAGTTGAACGGGTTCCTGAAGTGGCTAAAAATATAGTCCGCCTTCAAGCCCCAATTGTCGAAGAAGCCACCCGAGCCGTCGCCGAAGCTCGTCGTCACGCCGAAATTGGCGCGGACCACGGTTGGCGTCTGGATGTCGGGATCGGTCGATTGCGTGTCTGCGGCACCCGCGGCGGCACGGCCCGACCCGGCATCGATTGCACATTGCGGAAAGCCGGAGAAAGTGCCGCCCTCGACGACATCGATTCGGCCATCATCGTCAGCGAGATCGGCGCAACCGTCCGTCAGGGTCGTTCCTTCGCCGGTCGAAAAGCCGTTGTTGGAGAACCCATTGGAGAACCAAACAAGTGGGTCGCCACCGGAGAAGACGCCAACGCCGCCAGTGATCTGCGTATTATATAGAAAGCCGTCGTTCTGAAGATCGTATGTCGCGGCAAATCTAGGTAGAAGGACGGGGTCCAAGGTCGAAAAGGGTACAGCGTTGGTGATGCCAAAACGCTCCTGGAACAGCGGGTTCGCGCGCGGCGCATCGCCGTCGTACATCTGCACGCGGGCGCCGATCAGGAGATCGAGCTGGTCCGTGGCGCTCCACTCGTCCTGTGCGTAAATGCTGTAGATCTGCCGACTGAACTGGGCGGCGGCCTCGTTGATGTCGCCGGACGGAGTGGCATTGATTGCACCGCCGCCGACAACGCCGTCAGCGATGTCCTGCGCACCGGTAAAGCCGGACGTAAAGCCGGTGCCAGGGGACAGCAGCCCCTCCTCGAAGTCATCGAGATTTTGAAAGAATAACGTGCCCGTCGCGTTTATGGCGAAGAGATTGAAGACTTCCGTATCGTTGACTTCGGCGCCGATCGTGAAGCGATGATCGCCTGCGTTCATGCGCGCCGCGAACTTGAACTGGTCAATCTGCGTGTCGAGCTGATTGGCGGAGCGGAAGATGCCCGGACCGCTGACGAGAGCGCCATCCTGGCCGTCCGGACCCTGAATACCGACCGCGAAGCGAACAAACGGATTGTCGGATTGCGCTTCGCCGCCGCCGACCGGACCCTGCTGGTCGGCGACGTCTGCTCGCGAAACTCGGATTTCGGTGGAAAAGTTATCCGTCCAGTCGGAAAACAGTCGGGCGGAGTAATAGTCTGAGATCGTACCTTCGTCTTCGAAACTGTTCAGGCCTGAATAGAAATCATCCCCAGCGAGGTCGGCCTCGACATTGGTTTCCTCGAGGCGCTGATAAGTGCCCTCGAGACGATGACCGGGCGCGATAATCGCGTCGAGGCGACCGAAGTAGCGCTCGCTGGCTTCCGGTAGAGAGCGCGGCGCACCGCCGGAGTCGCGGCCGTAGACGTTCTGCAGGATCGACGAAAAGCGGTCGAAATCGGCTTGCGTGACGAACTCGCGTTCGTTTGGGAAACCTGCGCCCGCCGGACCGAAATCCTGAGAGTCGCCGAGGTCGGTCTCCTCATAGCCGGCAAAGAAAAACAGGCGATCCTTCAGTATCGGACCGGAGAACGTCGCCCCCCAGCGCTTTTCGTTGAATTCGGCCGGAATGAAGGATTCGCCGCCCGCCGTATCGCCGCGAAGACCATCGTCGCGATAGGTGAAAAAGGCCGAACCGCTAAAGTCGTTCTGACCGGATTTCGTGACAACGTTGATCGCGCAGCCCGTGAAGTCGCCATATTCGACATCGAACGGGGCAAACTCGACCGACGTTTCGCGAACGGCGTCGAAGGGAATGGGGAGTGCGTTTCGAGCGGCGAAAGGCGTGCCGTTTAGGCCGAAGACGTCGGCCTGCGCGATGCCATCGACCGTGAAGGCGTTGGAGCGGTCGTTGCCGCCGAGGCAGGAAATCCGGTCGACTTCGTTGTCACGGTCGAGGCTGACGCGCGGGTCGAGGCGAATGATATCGCGGATGTCGCGGCTGATTGTCGGGAGCGATTCGATTGTCTCTTCACCAAAGGCCTGGCCCGGGCCAACGGCGAGAACCGTCTGGCGCGCGCGGGCGCCGGTAATGACGATGACATCGTCGGTTACGGCAGCAGAAACGGGCGTCAGCTCGAACGAAAGCTCCGTCGAACCTTGCAGCGTCGTCTGGATGCCTTCGAGCGTCTGACCCTGGAAGCCCGGTGCCGTCGCTGTCGCCGTGTAAGGACCACCGGTGGTCAGGTTACCGGCGCTGAAGCGGCCTTCGCCTTGCGTAAGCTGGGTCGTCGTCGCACCGGTACGCGTGTCGCGGACCGTAACCGTGGCGCCGCGAATAAGTGTGCCGTCCGCGCTCGCGACCGTCCCCTCGATCGTAGAGGTAATCTGCTGCGCCGCAGCAGGCGCGGCGATCATCGCCGTCGGCGCGACCAGTGCGCTGGCGGCAAGGAGAAGCTTAAGGTGACGCATGAAAACCCCCGTGAAATTATGCGGTTATGGAATTTATTGCTGCAGTGCAGCGAGTACAGGGCCGCGCCTATTGCCCGAATGTGACACCTTGTTGACAGCCGGACGAATTGCCTTTTGCTGTGGCCAAAATACCATGCTTCGCGCCGCCAGGGGGATTGTCATTGCCACATTCGAATGAAGAGCTGTTCCGGCTGGCCAGCAAAGCTCGCGCCCGTGCCCACGCGCCTTATTCGAATTTCTTCGTCGGATGCGCGATTGAATCGGTAGATGGAGAAACCGTTCTCGGAGCAAATGTCGAAAATGCCTGCTATCGACTGGGACAGTGCGCGGAACAGGTTGCGCTCGGCGCGGCGCAGCAGGCCTTCGGGCTTGGCAAGGTCGCACGAATTGCGATCGTTGGCGGACCTAGGAAAGCCGAGTCCGGGGGTGACATCGTTACGCCCTGTGGCGGTTGCCGACAGGCCATTGCAGAGGCAGCGTGCCTTGCCGATGCGCCGATCGAGATCCTTTGCGGTGACGCCGACGGCGCCCGATACGTTCGGCATACACTCGAAGACCTGCTCCCGCAGGCCTTCACACTCTAGCTCGGCGTGCCGCTTACTGTGCCAGAAACCCGCCATCTACCGGCAGGACTGTGCCGTTGATAAAGGATGCGGCGGGGCTCGCGAGAAAGGCGATCGCGGCGGCGACTTCATCATTGGTGCCATAGCGGTTCATCGGGTTCAGCGATGCGAAGCCCGCCTGCGCTTCGGCCTGCGCTTCGGGCGGCGCGACCATGCTTTCGATGGTCCGCATCATGTCATTGTCTATGGGCGCAGGCGCGACCGCGTTCACCCGAATGCCGAGCGGCGCAAGTTCGAGCGCCGCAACCTGCACAAGGCCCGCGATCGCATGCTTGCTCGGCGCATAGGCACCGAGGCCGGTGACACCGACGAGGCTGGCGACCGAGCCGGTGCAGACAATGGCGCCGCCCTTGTCCTGCATCGCGAGCGCGGCATGTTTCAGCGTTAAGAAGGTGCCGTCGATATTGGTGCGCTGAACGCTGGAAAACTCCTCGAGCGTCAGGTTCAGCAGCGGCTTTACCTGCCCCTCATTGCCCGCGTTCGCCACCATGATGTCGAGGCCGCCGAAGCGGTCCTGCGCGCTGGCGATCAATGCTTCGACATCCGACTCCTTGCCAATATCGGTGGCGACGTGATGCGTGCGGTCAGGCGCGCCCAGGTCGGAGAGGGCGGACGCGAGCTTATCTTCGCTGCGTCCTGCAATGACGACATTCGCGCCGCGCGCCAGGAGGAGCGTCGCGGCGGCCTTGCCGATCCCGCCGCTGCCCCCTGTCACGATGGCAGTTTTGCCTGTGAAATCCTGCTGAACGGCGTCCGGCATGCGGCTGTTCCTCCCCCGGTGAAAGCGTCAGGCTTGACCTGATCGTTGCAATGTGACGATGATGTCATCTTCGCAAATGACCGGATCGTCAAGAACCCGGCTTTTTCGGAAGAGTGGGGGAGTGATCGAAGCACGCTATGGCCACAAAGCCTGCCGACCTTCTGGCGCTGGACGCCTATCGCGAGGGCCGTGAGCACGAGGTGTTTCGCCATCTGCGCGACGAAGCGCCGGTCTATTGGAACGACACCGACGACGGCGGTTTCTGGGCGCTGACCCGGCATGCGCATGTCAGTGCGGCCGCCCGCGATCATAAGCGCTTGATCAGCGGCGAAGGTACGCAGATCCGGGATCGCCGCGCGGAAGGTCATGGCGCGCCTAGCGTCCACAATGCCGACGCCCCTCTCCACGCTCGCCTTCGGGCGCCAGGCCTGGCGGCGTTCGCGCGGTCCCGCATGGCTGAGAGTGAACCGCGCGTGAGGGATATAGTGCGCCAGCTCATCATCGACGCCCCCGTTGGCGCGCCGTTCGATTTCGTCGCGCGGATCGCCATTTCGATCCCGATGATCGTCTTCGCCGAGGTTCTCGGCGTGCCAGAGACGCGGCAGCAGGATCTCGTCCGCTGGGCCAATTTGATGAGCGACGTCAGGGCGAGCGATGAGGATCAGGCGCGCGGCCGTGCCCGACTTTTCGGCTATTTTCGCCAACTCGTCGCGGACAGACGCGCGGCGCCCACCGACGATGTGGCATCCGCACTCGCGCTCGCCGAAATGGAGATGCCGGACGGTACGCGCCGTCCGCTGACGGACGAAGAGCTCGACGCCTATTTCATGGTCCTGACAGTGGCGGGGAATGAGACGACGCGGTTCCTGCTGACGGGCGGTCTTGAGGAATTGCTCGCCCATCCGGATCAGGTGGCGGCTCTGCGCAATGACGCTCCCCAAATTCAGGGCGCCGTCGAGGAGATGGCGCGCTGGGTGTCGCCGGTCCTTCAGATGCGGCGGACCGCGGTCGAAGACATGGACCTCTTCGGTACCTCAATCGTGGCGGGGGACAAGGTCGTCCTTTATTTTTCGAGTGCCAATCGCGACGAACGCGTGTTCGAGAATGCGGCGCAATTCGATGTCTCGCGAAGGCCAAACCCGCACCTCGCCTTCGGCGTGGGTGCGCATTTTTGCATGGGCGCGCATCTTGCGCGTCTGGAAGCGCGGATTTTCTTCGAAGAACTGTTCGCCTCTGTCGGCGACATCCGCGTCATAGCGCCTGCGCAGCGATCCGAATCCAACTGGTTCACTGGCTATGACAATCTCCAAATCGAGTGGGCTCGATGAGCCTTTCGCCAATCCTCGTGACCGGCGCGGCCAGCGGTATCGGCGCAGCGCTCGCGCAGCGACTGCGCGCGGATGGTCGCGCTGTCATCGGTGTCGATCTTCATGCCGGCGAAGGAATTTATGGCTGCGACATTACCGACGTCGCGGCGCGCGATGCGCTGATTGACGACTTGCCAACCAGTCTCGGCGGCATCGCGCATGTCGCAGGGCTGCCGGGGACGAGAGACGCTCGCCAGATCCTCGAGGTCAACTTCCTGGCCGTCCGTGCGCTGACGGCTGCGCTTCTCGATCGTTTGGAGGAGGGCGGCGCGGTCGTAGCCGTGTCGAGCATCACTGCCCATCGATGCGACTGGGAAGAAGCAAAGCTCTCAGAAACACTGGCCGCGTCGGATGCCGGTGTTCTTGCTTCAGCTGCTTCGCACGATGGCCGCGAAGCCTATGCCCTTTCAAAGCGGCTTCTCAATTTCTGGGTCGAGACACAGGCGGCGGACCTGATGAGGCGCGGCCTCCGAATAAACGCGCTCGCGCCCGGCCCGGTCGAAACGCCCATCCTCAACGATTTTCGCGCCTCAATGGGTGCAGATCGGTTGGCGGCGGCGGCCGAGATCACAGGGCGACACGGCAGGCCCGAAGAGATCGCCGATGCGGCAGCCTTTCTGCTGTCCCCAGACAGCCGCTGGATCAACGGCACCGTCATCGATTGCGACGGCGGCTTTGGCGCCGTGCGCCGCGCCGAAGCGCGCAGACAAATGGAAGACGCATGATCGACACCGAACCGCATCTCGCCGAACTTCTGGAAAGCCGAAAGGCCCGCCGCGCCGCACCGCCTTACATCCCGCAGGTCGACGCCGAGGTGGAGGGCATGCTTACCCGCTTTTTCGCGCAGGCCGAGCCGGGCGCAAAGGTAAGCTCAGTCTCGCGCCTCGGTGGGGGTGCATCGAAAGAACAGTTCGTTTTCACGCTGACTACGGCGGACGATAAAGCTGATCAATACGTCCTTCGGATGGATCCCGAAGAGGCGATCACGGAAACGAGCCGGTCGCGGGAATATGAGATCTTGAAGGCTATGGACGGTGTGGTGCCGGTGCCGCGTCCGGTCTGGCTCGACGAGGATGCCACGCATTTTCCTCGTCCGGCGCTCATCATGGAAATAATGCCCGGCGTCACCAAGCCAAGCGGCATCGATCTCAGCGTGACCGGCCTCGGCACTGTGCTCGGCGATCCGCTGCGATCAAAGATCCGGCCACAATATCTGGGCATGCTGTCGAAGATCCACAATTTCGACTGGCGCTGCGCCGACCTGCCGTCGTTCGCCGCACCGGATGGCAGCGACCCAAAACAGGCGACGCGCTGGCTAATAAATTTCTGGAAAGAGCTACTCGAACAGGACGCGGTCGCGAAGGAACCCGTCATACGGCTGGCGACGCAGTGGCTCGAGACAAACATCCCAGACTGTGACGAACTCTCTCTCGTCCACGGCGATTTTCGTACCGGCAATTACCTGTTCGACGAGGATAGCGGCGAGGTCACCGCGCTTCTCGACTGGGAGATGTGTTACATCGGCGACCGCCATGCCGATTTTGGATGGCTGCTCGAGCCCGTTTTCGGGACACATATCGACGGCATCTTCCGCGCCAGCGACATCTTCGAGGGTGAGGATGATTTTATCCACGCCTACGAAGACGCGAGCGGCCTCTCAGTCGACCGCGAAAAGCTTCACTATTTCACGGTCTTCAACAACTGGAAAAGCTACATTCTCGTTTCGGTCCTCGGCATACGGGCCGCCAAGGAAGCGCACAATCATCAGGATGTCCTCCTGACATTCCTTGCGGCAACCGGCCCGCAGTTCATCGCGGA
>JBAUIQ010000458.1:0-8139 GCA_049683075.1 Pacificimonas sp. | reverse complement strand
GCGGCTGAGCGCTTGTTCGCTGACGATCGAGACCGTGCCCTCGACTTCCGGCGCAATCACGATGGTCCGGCCAGTGACGGCCGCAGCATCCTCGATGAAGGCGCGAATGTCGGCATCGCGAAGATTGAGATATGTTTGGGCGACCAAAGGCGTCCCGATGCACATCGCAAACAGTGCGGTCACTGCGGTCAGGGATTTCGAGAAACGCATCAGCCAGGAACTTTCAGTGTCACGGGGACGGTCGTCTCACCGCGTTCGATAACGATCGCCACGCTGTCGCCCGGGACGAGCCGCCCGATTGCGTTCCGCGCCGCATCGGCGTTTGCGATGCCAGAACCATCGACGGACATCAGGATATCGCCGGGACGAAGGCCGAGCTGACGGAAGAGTTGCCCGGCGCCCGCCGGTCGAATCGACACCCCTTCACCATCATCAAGCCGTGGCGAGAAGCTGAACTCGGATGCAATGGCGTCCGCTGGCGTCGCCGCGCTGTCGGCAAGCTGCTGGGGCGGCTGAGAGCGAACGGCAACACGTTCTGCGGGAGCGGATTGATCGAGATACAACCGTTCGCGAGCGCCGCCTCTCTCAAGGATGACATGGTCCTGTGCGACTGCGAACAATGTGATGCCGGGCGCAATTTCTTCGCCGACGCGAAAGCTGGCCTGCGGATCGTCACCTGCCTGCAAGATCGCGCCGCCGCGACCGCTGCCGAGGTTCATCCGCACGCCAAACAGCTCGACATCGCCTTGCGAGATTGCAACCGGATCGTCGCTCGCCGAAATGCCGAACACGCCGTCGAGCGCACTGAAATCTTGGGTCGGCGCGCTTGGCAGACGTACAGTTCCGGCCCATTCGCCGATCGGGCCAACCGGCTCAACAACCGCCCAAATCAGGCGGGCAGCCGCGATCGCGACGAGCAGCATCAGCGCCAGCTCGCCAAGACCATAGACCGTCCGCACGCCAAAGCGTTCGATGATCCCGTTTGCGTTCAAATGCCCCAACTTTCCGAATCGGCCCGGCCTATTGCCGCTACGCCCCCAGCACAGGCGGCCCCTCTATTGTCCTTTTATGACAGGGCGAAGGCAACAACCACTACGGGACGCTTCCAGTGCAGAACGGTGCCCGGTCGAAACCCCCTCAATCCTTTAGAAGACGGCCGCGCGCCAATGCCCGCTCGAGGGGCGTAAACGCGCTGACACCATCGGCGGCGGGTTCCGAGACCGCCGTCGCGAAATAAGCGACGCCCGTTCCGGCATCGCGATCGATCCAGAGGCCGGACCGAAGGTGATAGGCTTCACCGGCATGACCGACCCGGTCTCGGCCATCGGAAAATAGCTGGCTGTCGCAATCGCCAAGGGCTTCGATGGAAAGACCGTAGGCGCAAATGACTGTGTCGTTCGTGGGCCTTGCACTGCCGAAAAGCGAAGCCTTGGTGTCCGCGGACAGAAAATCGTCGTCCGCGTCGAGCAGCATCTGACCGATGCGCGCCAAACCGTTAACACTGATTCGAAGACCACCCTGCGGCGAGAAGATCGACCCATTCGTGCCCGGGATATAGTCGTCAAGAGCACACGGCTCACCATCCCGGATCACCGCTCGGCACGATTGAAGCCGCTCTTCCGCATCGTCGCGCAACAACCGCCCAGCCGGGTCGCGCAATTCAATGCCGCGGGCTCTCGTCTCGTCCGAGCAGCCCGACCAGTTGTAGCAGGCGTCAATGCCAAGCGGGTCGAAGACGAGGTCCGCCATCAGCGTATCGAACCGCTTTCCGCTCGCCGCCTCCATCACGGTCGCGACCACCGCAGATCCCAGATTGGCATATTCGAAACGCTCGCCCGGCGGCGCGTAATGCCAGCTGTCGTTGCCGATATGCGCAGGAAGGCTTTCGCCGAGCGCAATGACATAGCCGCCGCGATCGGACAGGCCGGACCTGTGTGACAGAAGGAGGCGGAGCGTGATGGGCTGCGAAGACGCGGTCGGATGGCGCAGGCGCCAGCCGAGCAGGTCCGACACATCTGCGTCGAGATCGAGCTGTCGCTCCTCGACCATGCGAAGGACACCAAGAGTCATTACCAGCTTCGAAATGGACGCGATCCTTACCGCGTCGTCCGCCGTTGCTAGGCGCCCCGGTTCCGCGATGCCGTCAATATAACTGTCAGTGATGCCGCTCGCATCGAAAGCGACGCGCGCGGTCACGCCAGTCCGGTCTACTGGCACGGGTTCGACCTGAGGTGTCGATACGCATGAGGACAGCGTCAGGCCGGTCCCCGCGAGGGCAGCTGTCATTGCATTTGGTATGAACCCTTTCATCAGGGTGGGTTAGGACGTTTCGTGGCACGTCGCCACCCATGGAAGTTCCGACGATATCGCTCTTGCTGACGGCTGCGCTCGTCGGTGGCGGATTGGGAGCCGTTTTCGCTCCTGATGACGGTGACGCAAGTTACGAAGCCCACTCCAGAACCTTCTCCTGCTCCGTCACGCATGTCTATGACGGCGATGGTCCGATCTACTGCGCCGAGGGGGCGAAGGTCCGCCTGACGGCGATTGCCGCACGCGAGCTGAACGAGGGATGTCGACCCGGCCATCCCTGTCCCGATGCGAGTGGTGCCCATGCCCGTGACGGTCTGCGGGCATTGGCCGATGGTCAGCGCCTCAATTGCGAAGCGACGGGTGAAAGCTACGGCCGTATTACGGCCTGGTGCCACCGTTCAGACGGCGTCGAACTGAACTGCGCGATGGTCCGAAAAGGGCTCGCCTTGCACTGGCAACGCTATGATCCCGACGGAAGGCTGTGCACCACTTAAGTCCCCAGCTAGCCGCAATCACCGACGCGCGTGCCATTGCCGACCGATATGATGGTCATCTTGCCCATGCCCGCATCGCCCGTCATTTCCATACGGGAATCGTAGGTCGTGTCGGTGTAGCTGCCGGTCATGGTCATCGTCATCGTGGCGCCTTCCATGCTGCACTTGGCGACGGCATCGAGCTTACCCCCTGACATATCGAACGTCGTGTAGCGGCAGTCGCCATTTGACTGCTTGAACATCTTTTCAGGCGCGTTCTCAATGTCTTCCGCCTTGATGCACTGCGTCGAGCTATGGGGTTTTCCCGTCATCTGCTTCTTGATCATATCGGTGACGCTTGCGGGCATGCCGGGCGGCATTGCCATATCGAAGCTGACCACTTCGCCGGTCGACTTCCAGCTGCCAGGCTCGATCGCGAGAGCGGGCGTTACCAATGCGCAACTGGCGATGGTGGCGATTAGAATACGGTTCATGCGATGGCTCCTATTGACTGCCTTATTTTGCGAGGAGGGAAAGGGCGGCGGCGGTCATCGCCTCCGCGCCGGTCGTGACCGACGATTCCGCATCTATGCGGAAGAATGGCGAGTGGTGCGATGGGACAGGTGGGCCGCCAGCCGCTTCGGCATCGAGGTCGGCTTGCGGCGTGCCGCCAACGGCGAAATAGCCGCCGGGAACGTCAGTATTCGGGGCAACGAAATAAGCGAAATCCTCCGCGCCCATGCCCTCACGGGGTTCCGAATGCAGGATGTCGTCGCCAAACTGTTCGGTGAAGGCCGTTCGCATACGCGTCGTCAGCGCCTCGTCATTGACCGTGACTGGCGTCGACTCAAAGCCGACCCGAACCTCGGGCAGCTTGTCTTCGGGAAGGTCGTTCAGCCGGCCCACATGTTCGGCGATGCGTCTGATCCCGGCAATCAGCTTGTCGCGGACCTCATTGTCATCGGAGCGAACGGTCAATTGGAGATCGGCCCGGTCGGAGATGATGTTGTGCTTGAAGCCGGAATGGAAGCTGCCGACCGTTACGACGCCCGGCTGCAGCGGCGCGATCTCGCGGCTGACGAGCGTCTGGAATAGCATGACCATTTCGGCGCCCATCAGTACCGGATCCTTCCCGGCATGCGGGCTCGCGCCATGCGCACCGACCCCGTGGATCGTGATGTCGACGCTGTCGGAGGATGAGTAAGTCAGCCCCGACTCCATGACGATCTTGCCAGCCGGAATGCCGGCGGCGACGTGGAACGCGATGGCCATGTCGGGCTTCGGAAAGCGCGTGTAGAGCCCGTCCTCCATCATCGCCTTCGCGCCGCCGATCCGTTCCTCGGCAGGCTGGACCACCATGACGATCGTTCCCGACCAGTCATCGCGGCGCTTTTGCAATTCGCGGGCGGCGCCAACCATCGACGCGATATGAACGTCATGACCGCAGGCGTGCATGACCGGCTTTTCGATGCCGTCGATGTCGACCTGCGTCACCGTCGACATGACGGGGAGACGGCTGTCTTCCTTGACCGGAAGGCCATCCATGTCGGCGCGGATCATCAGGACGGGGCCAGGGCCGTTCTCCATGATACCGACGACGCCGGTTTGGCCGACGCCAGGTGTCACCTCGAAGCCTGCCGCCGCTAGTTCCTGCGCCATCCGCTCTGCGGTCTTCGATTCCCGAAAACTAAGTTCGGGATTAGCATGAAAATGCGTCCAGAGGTCGTTGAGACCACCGTCCCACTGCGCCTGAACCGACTGAGAAAGATCGGCATCGGCGGCGCTCGCCGGGAAGATAAGGCATGCCGCTGCGACGGCTGACAACAAAAGATGACGCATTTTTGAATTCCCCAAGAGTAGTCGTCCTCGTTCATTCCAGTGTCGTTCGCGTCCGTCCAGCTTCCTGTTTCGGTAGCGTGCCGATGTCTGTGACCGAGATCACACTGCTGCCATCGGTCGCTGGAAAGCGAAGCGGCGCTCGCCTATCTCCACGCGATGGCCGAAATCGCGATCCGCACCTCCGTTACCGACCCGCAGAACATGCCCGCGTTCACGCCGCATCGGCCAGAGCGGGGGGAGAAATCGGAAGGCGGGCAACCATTCGAGCTTGTCTCGGACTTCGAACCCTCCGGCGACCAACCCGAGGCGATACGCGAACTCGTCGAAGGGATTGCGCAGGCGGAGCAGAGCCAAGTGCTGCTGGGCGTCACGGGTTCCGGCAAGACCTATTCGATGGCGCAGGTCATCCAGCGGACGCAGCGTCCGACGCTGGTACTGGCGCACAACAAAATTCTGGCCGCGCAGCTTTATGGCGAGTTCAAGCAATTCTTTCCGAACAACGCCGTCGAATATTTCGTCAGCTATTATGACTATTATCAGCCTGAAGCCTATGTCCCGCGTTCCGACACCTACATCGAAAAAGAATCCTCGATAAACGAGGCCATCGACCGGATGCGGCATTCGGCGACGCGCTCGCTCTTGGAACGTGACGACGTCATCATCGTCGCCTCGGTCAGCTGTATCTACGGCATCGGATCGGTCGAGACCTACTCGGCCATGACCTTCAAGCTGAAGAAGGGCGACAGCGTCGACCTGCGCGAGATCATGCGGAAGCTGGTCGCCCTCCAATATAAGCGCAACGATATGAACTTCGTACGCGGTTCTTTCCGTGTGCGCGGCGATACGCTGGAACTCTATCCCTCCCACCTGGAGGACATGGCATGGCGGATCAGCTTCTTCGGCGACGAGATCGAGGAGATCGCCGAATTCGACCCGCTGACCGGCGAGCGCGGTGCGAAGATGGACAGTGTGAAGGTCTATGCGAACTCGCACTATGTAACGCCCGGCCCAACCATGAAGCAGGCATCGCAGGCCATCAAACATGAGCTCACAGAGCGGCTGAAAGAGTTCGAGGCCGAAGGGAAGCTGCTTGAGGCGCAGCGGCTGGAGCAGCGGACGCATTTCGACCTGGAGATGATCCAGGCGACGGGCAGCTGCGCCGGGATCGAGAATTACTCCCGCTTCCTGACCGGTCGTCTGCCCGGCGAGCCGCCGCCGACGCTGTTCGAATATCTGCCGGAAAATTCACTGCTTTTCATCGACGAGAGCCACCAGACGGTGCCGCAGATCGGCGCGATGCAGCGGGGCGATTTCCGTCGCAAGCTGACGCTGGCCGAATATGGTTTTCGCCTGCCCAGCTGCATCGACAACCGCCCGCTGAAGTTCGAGGAATGGGACGCAATGCGGCCACAGACGACGTTCGTTTCGGCGACCCCCGGCAAGTGGGAGTTGGAACAGACCGGCGGCATCTTCACCGAGCAGGTCATCCGGCCGACGGGCCTCATCGATCCGCCGGTCGAAATCCGACCGGTGGAAAGTCAGGTCGATGACCTGATCGGCGAACTGCGCGCGACGACCGAGAAGGGCTATCGCTCGCTCGTTACGACGCTGACCAAGCGCATGTCGGAGGACCTGACCGAGTTCCTGCACGAGGCCGGGATCAAGGTGCGCTACATGCACTCGGACGTGGAGACATTGGAGCGGATCGAGCTGATCCGGGACTTGCGGTTGGGCGTTTACGATGTGCTGGTCGGCATCAACCTCCTGCGCGAGGGGCTCGACATTCCGGAAACGGGGCTGGTCGCCATTCTCGATGCGGACAAGGAGGGCTTCCTGCGTTCCGAAACCTCACTGATCCAAACCATCGGCCGTGCGGCGCGCAACGTGGACGGACGCGTTATCCTCTATGCCGACCGCATCACCGGCAGCATCGAACGCGCGCTGACCGAGACCGACCGCCGCCGCGCCAAACAGGTCGCCTATAACGAAGAGCACGGCATCACACCGCAGACCATCTCCAAGTCAGTCGGCGATATCGTCGCGATGGCCGATCCGAAGAGCGATAGGTCGGGCAAGGACCGCGGCATGCCCGGCGAGCGCAAGGACGAGGCGCCGGGTGCTGGCCACAATCTTAAGGCGTATATCTCCGAACTCGAACAGAAGATGCGCAAGGCGGCCGCCGACCTCGAATTCGAGGAAGCCGGGCGGCTTCGCGACGAAATCCGTCAGCTGGAGGCCGACGATCTTGGTCTGCCTGCCGACCTGCAAGTGGCAAGACCGTCCGGCCGTTCACAGGAAGGACGGCCCGGCACCCGCAAGGATCGCTACGGCAAGCAACGCAAGCGGAAGATGGGGATTTAGGGGACGTCTGGTTGTGATCCCCCGCCTGTTTGATAGGCAGGTCGCTAAGGGAGGATTGCCACATGAGTAACAGCTATCCCATCGGCGGGCGCCGGATGATGATTGATAAGTCGGACATCACGTCAGCGGCGACCGATGATGCAGGCTCGGCCCGCGCTCTGGCGGACGGCGAAGCGCTGTTTCGGGTTGATCGGGTTGCGCTGACGGCGAATAACGTCACCTACGCTGCCGCGGGTGACATGATGGGGTATTGGCGGTTCTTCCCGATGCCGGATGGGCAGGGCGGCCTGCCCGTCTGGGGCTATGGCGACTGTGTAGCTAGTGAGGCGAAGGGCCTGAAGAAAGGTGACCGCGCATATGGCTATTGGCCCTTGGCCGAGCAACTGATCGTCCAGGTCGCTGATGTTGATGGTCAGGGCTTCTCCGATGCTACGCCGCATCGGGATGGCCTTTCGCCAGTCTATAATCGCTATGACCGCGTCGATGCGGATGCGGACGACACCCATGAGAATGTCACGGCGCTCTTCCGCCCGCTGTTCACCACCGGCTGGTTGATCGCGCAGCAGCTGGAGGGCGCGAATGACTATGGCGCAACGCAGGTCATTCTCTCGAGCGCCTCGTCGAAAACGGCGCTCGCCTGCGCGTGGAGCCTGGCACGGCGCGAGGAAGATCGACCGCAGATCATCGGACTGACGTCGTCGGGCAATGTGGATTTCTGCAAGGCGCTCTGCATCTACGACCATGTGGTCACCTATGAAGAGATTGGCAAAATTCCCGATGACCAACCATCGGTTTTTGTCGATTTTGCCGGCAATGCGGATGTCCGTTTGGCCGTGCACGAGCGACTGACGACGCGGCTGGGCCGGTCGATCACGGTCGGCATGACGCATTGGGACGAGGCACGACCGGAGGGCGGCGCGGCGCTGCCCGGACCGGAACCGAAAATGTTCTTCGCGCCCGATGTCATGACGGAAGAAAGTCGCCGCCTTGGTGCCGATGGCTTTCGGCGCGCGATGGCGGGCGCGTGGTCCGATTTCGCGGCCTTCATTTCACCGCACATGTCCGTGACGACGATCGACGGCATCGACGCCGCCCGCGATGCCTATGTGCGCCTGGCGAAGGGCGAGGTGAGCGGCACGGACGCTCTGATCATTAT
>JBAUIQ010000457.1:0-12364 GCA_049683075.1 Pacificimonas sp. | reverse complement strand
GGCGACGCGATGGTCGACATCCTCGCGATGACGACTCCCGATTTTCTCGCAGGCGAGAAAATGGCAAATGGCCAAATGCAGGTCATTAAAACAGAGGCGGAGGCACGGCGGCTCGAGGACGCCATGGTGATGAAACAGGTGGTGGCCGGCGGTTCTTCGGCGAACAGCATGGCGGGTCTTGCCATGCTTGGCAGGAAAGCCGCCTTCATCGGCCAAGTGGCAGACGATGATCATGGCGGAACCTTCGTCGCTGACCTCGCAAGGACGGGCGTTACGACGCCGAAGTCGACGCGCCAGACACCCCCCGGGACGGGACGCTGCCTGATCTTCGTAACGCCGGACGGCGAGCGCACAATGAATACCTGGCGCGGCGCGTCGGAGACTTTGGTTCTGTCATCCGCAGACGAGACTGAGATCGCTGCGGCCGATACACTGCTCCTCGAAGCCTATCTGTGGGACCAGTCCGGACCGCGCGTGGCGATGCGGAGAGCGGCGGACATCGCAAAGACCGCGGGACGTCGCATCGCATTTACCTTGGCGGCGAAGCGCATGGTCGAGAACAACCGCGCCGATCTTCTGTCGTTGATGCGGGACGGCATGATCGACCTTCTCTTCGCCAATGAGGAGGAAGCGCTCGCGCTTATGCAAACCTCAAACATCGATGGGGCCGTCAGCGCGCTTCGTCGATTGGTGCCGACGTCGGTGGTAACGTTGGGACAATCGGGCGCGCTCTGCGCCACGGCGGAGAGTGTCGTGACGGCACCCGCCATGGCGAATGTCCCCGTCGTGGACACCACCGGCGCGGGCGACCTCTTCGCCGCAGGTTATCTGGCCGCAGAGAGTAAGGGCGAGGACGCTGACACTTGCCTTCGCTTCGGCGCCGCCGCCGCGGCGGACGTGATCGCTCAAGTTGGCGCGCGGCCAGCCAAGGGCTTCGCGTCCCGGCTTGAGGCGCTATAAGGCGCGACGCCGGATCGCGAGCCGCGATGTGGATGGGTTCAGGGGGCAGTTTCAAAAATGCAACGGATCGCGGTCTATTGCGGATCGAGCGAGGGCGCGCGTCCGGTCTATGGCGATGCCGCACGCGCGCTTGGTGCCGAACTGGCGCGTCGTGGACTCGGCACCGTCTACGGCGGCGGGCGGCTCGGCCTGATGGGAATGGTCGCGGACAGTGCGCTGGCCGGCGGCGGCGAAGTCCACGGCGTCATCCCGCAAGCCCTCGTCGAGCTGGAAGTCGCGCATACGGGACTTACGAAGCTTCACACGGTCGGCGGCATGCATGAGCGCAAGGCGAGAATGACGGACCTGTCGGACGCCTTCATCGTCATGCCGGGCGGAATCGGCACGCTCGACGAACTGTTCGAGGCCTGGAGCTGGAATGCCCTCGGCTATCATTCCAAACCCTTCGGCCTTCTCGACATTGATGGCTATTGGCAGGAAATGATCGGCTTCCTCGACACGGCGACGCGGGAAGGCTTCATGTCGCCGAAGCGGCGCGAGCAGCTGGTCGTGGCGTCCGACATCGGCACGATGATTGACGAGCTGGGAAAACGCGCGGGCGGTACGGCGGAGATGGTCTGGTGATCGCCATCGTCGGCATGATTGCGATCCTTCTGGTCGCCTTCGCCTTTTCCACAAACCGCAAGGCGATCCGTTTGCGGCAGATCGGACCAGCCTTCGGACTGCAGGCCGGACTTGCGTTTCTGGTGCTCTACACGCCGTGGGGACAGGCCTTTATCGCAGGTCTGTCGCGCGGCGTTTCCAGTCTGCTCGGCTACGCCCAGGCCGGAACGAATTTTGTTTTCGGTCCTCTCGCCGATCCCGACATCGGCGGCACCAGTTTCCTGATCGCAGCGCTCCCGGTCATCATCTTCTTCGCCGCGCTCGTGTCGGTGCTTTACCACATTCGCGTGATGCAGCGGTTGGTGCGTTGGGTTGGCGGCGCGTTGCAGTGGGTGACGGGAATCACCCGGGTCGAGGCGCTGTGCTCTGCCGCAAACATCTTCGTCGGACAGTCGGAATCGCCGTTGACGGTAAAGCCGTTCCTGCGTTCGCTGACGCCGTCGCAGCTGTTCGTCATCATGTCGGTCGGCATGGCGGGCGTCGCAGGGACGATCCTCGCTGCGTACGCCGCACTTCTCGGTGCCAGCGCCCTGCCCTATCTTCTCGCGGCGAGCTTCATGTCGGCGCCCGGCGGCATATTGATGGCGAAAATCATCATGCCGGATCCGCCGGGCCCGCTCGTCGAGCCGGAAGAAGATCGCGAGTTCGACGATGATGAAAAACCCGCCAATGTCATCATGGCGGCTGCGGAAGGCGCGCAGATAGGTCTGAAAATCGCAGTTGCGGTCGGCGCTATGGTGTTGGCTTTCGTCGGCCTGATCGCGCTCGCGAACGGTATTTGCGGGTGGATCGGCGGTCTGATCGGCTTTCCGGACCTCAGCTTTCAGGTCATCCTCGGCTATGTCTTTGCCCCGATCATGTACCTGCTCGGGATCCCCTGGGCCGAGGCGGGCGTGGCGGGCAGCCTGTTCGGGGAGAAGATCGTCCTCAACGAATTCGTCGCCTTCATCTCTCTGAGCGCAGTGGAGGAGACACTTTCACCGCGCACGATCGCCGTCATTACCTTCGCGCTGTGCGGCTTTGCCAATCTCAGTTCGATTGCGATCCAGATGGCAGTAACGGGCAGCCTCGCTCCCAATCAGCGGCCATGGATTGCAAAGCTCGGCTTGCGTGCGCTCCTTGCGGGATCGCTCGCCAATCTGATGAGCGCCGCGCTGGCGGGCACCATTCTCTCGCTCTAGGGTCGAAATCCATGTCGTCGCTAACGCCTGTTTCGCTTGAACTGCAATCGCAGGATGCCGCCACTTTTGCTGAGCGGCTTGGCTCCTCATTCTCTGAATATGGCTTCGCCGTTCTAGAGGATCACGGCGTACCGATCGACCTGATTGCGCGCGCTGAGGAGGATGCCCGGGCTTTTTTTGCCCTGCCGGAGGAGACGAAGCGGCGCTACGTAATTGAGGGGTCGGGCGGAGCGCGCGGCTTCACGGCCTTCGGTACGGAGATCGCCAAGGATGCCAAGGCGCACGACCTGAAGGAGTTCTGGCATGTCGGTCGCGAAGTCGCAGCAGACCATCGCCACGCGGAGTTTATGCCGCCAAATGTCTGGCCGGGCGAAATTGCGCGCTTTCGGGAAACGTTCGAAGCCCTCTTTGTCGCCTTCGACGCGTCCGGTCGCAAGGTTCTCGACGGCATCTCGGATTATCTCGGTCTCGACCGCGAACTGTTGCGCGATGGCGTGAAGGACGGGAATTCCGTTCTACGCCTGCTTCACTATCCGCCGATTGGCCCGGACGCGCCGGGTGTCCGCGCTGGCGCGCATGAAGATATTAACACGATCACGCTTCTCCTCGGCGCCGAGGAGGCGGGGCTGGAGCTAAAAAACAAGAACGGTGAATGGATCGCGGTCGCACCACCGGACAATGCGCTGGTCGTCAATATCGGCGATATGCTGTCGCGCTTAACGAACGACGTGCTGCCATCCACCAGTCACCGCGTCGTCAACCCGCCACCCGAGCGCCGCGGCCACGCGCGCTATTCGATGCCCTTCTTCCTGCACTTCCGTCCGGATTTCGTGATCGAAACGCTGCCGTCTTGTCTGGAGGGGCGTGCGAACCGCTATCCCGAGCCCATAACAGCGCAGGATTTCCTCGAACAACGTCTGCGGGAAATCGGTCTGATTACGTAGGCTCCGCGGATCCCGGCACTGCGGCATCCGACTCCGGCGTGACCTGCCATCCGCCGCCGAGCGCGCGATACGCGCCGACGATCGCCACCTTCGCGCGACCTTCCGCAGCGGTGAATGCCTGTCGCGCCGCCAGAAGCTGCCGCTGCGTCTCGAGAAGCGTTAGCAAGCTGTCGAGACCGCTGCGATATCGGAGCTCGGCAAGGTCGAAGGCGCGCTGGCGGTCGGCGACTACGCCTCTCAAGTCGTTCAATTGTCGCTGCGATAACGCATAGTTGCTGAGCGCACGGTCCGCATCGGCGAAGGCACCGTAGATCGCGCCTTCGTAAAGAGCGCGTGCCTCCTCGGCGCCCGCACGCGCTTCATCAACCTCAGACCGGCTTCGACCGCCGGAAAACATTGGCCAATTGAGAGCGCCACCAATGGACCACTGCTCAGATCCGGAATCGAAAAGCATGTCGAGCGCCATGGCACTGAAGCCGAACATGCCCGTCAGGCTGAAACTGGGATAAAGATCCGCGATCTCTGCGCCAATGTCGGCAGTCTCTGCGGCAAGTCGTCGTTCGGCGCGGCGAACATCAGGGCGACGACGTAAAAGCTCGCTTGGCACGCCTGCTGATATCCCACCTTCGAAGGCGATCGTGTCAATCTCGGCGGTGACACGCGAGAAAAGCTCCATCGGGAACTGAGCCGTCAACTCGGCCAACGCGGCATTGTTCGCACGGATCTGGATTTCGAACGGTTGCAGGTCCGCCCGTGCCGCGCGCTCATCGGCTCGTGCCCGTACCAGATCGAATTCCGGTGCCAGCTCCTGTTCGACAAGAAGTTCGGTCAGTTCGCGTGTTCGCGCGGCAATCTCGATATTCTCCCGCGCAACCGCAGCCTGAGCCTGCGCCGTGCGAAGCTCCGCATAATTTTGCACAGTGTCGGCCAGCACCGTCAGCCAAATCGCGTTCCGGTCTTCTGCCGCAACGCCAAGCCGCGCATCCGCGGCCTCGACCCTGCGACCGACCCGGCCGAACAAATCCGGTTCCCATGACGCGCCAAGCGACAATTGCCAGATTGAAATCGGCTCTCCAATGCCGAAGGTCTGCGCCTGTTGACCGCCACCACCGGCACCGCCGCCACCCATATCCTGTCCGCCGCCGAGCGCACCGATAGGAAAGGCGTTCTCGCTCTGCTTGGATCGCGTGAAACCGGCATCTCCGGATAGATTTGGCAGCCCAGCTCCCGCTGCGATCGCGCGGAGCGCCCGCGCCTGCTCGATGCGCGCGCTCGCGGCTCGCACGTCCCTATTCTCGCGAATGGCCGCAGCGACCAGTTCGTTTAGCAAGGGATCATCGAACCGGCGCCACCAGTCGAGATCGACTTCCGGCCCTCGCAATTCCGGAGCATCCGGCAACGTCGTTATGTTTGCAGGGGTCTCGATCTTCGGACGTTCATAGTCGGGTCCAACCGCGCAGCCGGCAAGGAGAAGGGCGATCAAGGGAAGATAGCGGTTCATGCCTCAGATCCCGCGCTTCCAGCACCCGGAATGCGGCCCCTGATCCACTGGATGGCTTTCTGAACCGGCGAAGTAGACCTGTCGTCGTCTCCATCGCGGGCGCGCTTGATGCCGAACATCAAGCAATAGAGCACTGGCGTCATCCCCAGCGACACCAATGGCGTGCCGATTAACAGGCCGAATGCGATCGAGCTCGCAAATCCATAGAAGAGAACATCTTGCGCGATAATAAGTGGCAGGAGGCCTGCCACGGTTGTCAGCGTTGTCATAACGACCGGACGAAAGCGCCGTCGGCACGCCGAGACGACGGCGTCTAGTTCTTCGGAGCGATCGGCAGAGGTTTCATCGGCGCTGTCGGGGCGCTCGGCATCGGCCTCAAGTGTTTCGTTCCGCTCGATATCGATGCGATCAACGAGCACGATGGAGTTGTTCACGATGATCCCGATCAGGGCGAACAGGCTAAGGATCGCCATAAACCCGAAGGTGCTCTGCATGATAAGGAGGCCGAGAAACGCGCCGAAGGTCACGAAGGGCAAGACGCCGACGATGACAAAGGCGCGCTTGAAGCCGCCAAATTGCGCGATGAGAAGGAAAAAGATGATACCGAAGACCAGCGGCGCTGTAGACGCCAGTGCAGCGTTCGTTTGCCCGCTCTCTTCAAGGATTCCCGCGATCTTGACCTCGTGACCGGGCGCCATGGTCTCGTTCAGTTCATCGAGCTTAGGCTGCAGCTGCGGCGCAAGGTCGTCCGGGCTCGTAAAGAGATTCCGCCCTTCGATCGTGACGGCGCGCTCAAGATCTTCGCGCTGGCGAAAACCCCAGTCACCTGAGAGCTCGATTTTCGCGACCTGCCCAAGCGGTACGCTGCTCCCGTCGGCACCGTAGACGGCAATGCTCTGCAGCATGTCGATGCTCGTCCGCTCATTCTCCTCTGCGCGCATGACGATGGGGAACATTTCATCGCCCTCCCGGAACATCGTCACCGGCTGTCCGTCGAGGTGCCGCGCCAATGATGATGAAATGTCATCGGACGTCACACCTGCAGCACGCGCCGCCTGTTGATCGACAACCAGATCGATGTCGGTCTCACGCCCACGCCAATTCGACCAGATGTCGATCATGCCGTCGGTTTCCGCCAGCAGCGCCATGACGTCCTGCGCCCGCTCGTTGATATAGTCGGCGTCCGGGCCCGTCACCTGCAGCTTGATCACCGCCGGGTCCTCGGGCCCGAGGAACATGCGCGTCACACGCGCCGTGACGTCGGGAAAATCCGCCGCAAAGGCTTCGCGCAGGCGCGGGACGATTGCGACGGCGTCCTCCAGGTCCTTCGTGTTTATGACGAAGAACCCCTTGTTCGGTGCCGGATCGACCGGCGCGAGCGACAGGACGAACCGGGGACCGCCGAAGCCGACATAGGCCGCGAAATCCTGAATCTCCGGAAATTCGGCTTCGTCCGAAATCAACTCAGAGATTTCTCGCACCCGGCGGTCAGTAAGCCTGGTCGTCACGCCCGGCGGCAGCTCCACATAAACGAGAACCTGCGGGTTATTATTACTGGGAAAAAATTCCTGCGGTATGCGCCCTTGCAGCATTCCGCCAAGCGCGAAGAGGAGAACCATCCCGCCTACATAGAGCCAGCGAAACCCGAGAATGAGGCGGAGCGCTCGGGCATAGGCATCGGTTAGACGGTCAAATATCCGTTCGACAAAACCGACCTTTGAATCGTCCTCGGTTTCGTCCGCATCCTTTTCAGGCACCTTCAAAAAACGATGGCAAAGTGTTGTCGTGACGGTCATCGCGAACAGCCACGACATGCTGAGCGTGATGATGATGACGAGGCTGATCGTGCGCGTGTATTCGGTGCTGTCGGTGGCAGCGATCAGCAGCGGCAAAAAGACGGCGATCGTCGTGAGCGACGAAGAAAGAAGCGGGAAGGCCAGTTCACGGCTCGTTTTTTCGAGAGCCTCGTCGCGGTCGCCAAGTTCTTGAACCCGGCGCTTGAAATCTTCGGCGATAACAACGCCATTGTCGACTAGTAGCCCGAGCGAGATGATGATGGTCGCAAGGCTCATCCGCTGCAATGGGATTTGAAACAGGCCCATGATCGCGAAGCTGGCGAGGATGACCGCAGGCACGATCGCGCCGACGATCAAGCCGGTGCGAACGCCGAGAAACAGAATGACGATGCCGAGGACGATGGCGAGCGTCTGCAACATATTAAATGTGACGCCATAAACGGCGTCGCCAACCTTCGTCGCCTCGTAGGTGACGATGTCGAGCGTCAGGCCGGTCGGCAGTGTGGCCGCGATGTCCTCGACGCGCTTCCGCGCGGTCTCTGAGTAATTCAGGACACTGAGGCCATCTTCCATCGCCACGGCGAGGATGATCGTCTCGTCGCCATTATAATAGGCGCGTCGTTGCGGCGGATCTTCGTATCCGCGACTGACCTTCGTGAAACCACCGAGCCGCAGGACGGTGCCGTCTTCCGCACGGATTAGTGTATTGCGAATGTCGTCCAAGGAGCGAAAATCGCCTGACGGCCGAACTGTCAGCGAGGTGTCGCCAATATCGATCGCGCCGCCCGGCCTGATAACGTTCTCCTGTTGCAGACTAGACAGGATCGCCTGTGGCGGTACGCCGAGCTGAGACAGCTCCGCGTTGTTATACTCGACAAAGATGCGCTGCGCCCGAACGCCAAGCAATTCCACCTTCTTCGTGCCGGGTACGGTGATGAAGCGGTCTCGAACATGCTGCGCATAGTCGGCCAACTCAGCATTGTCGTAATCAGCACCCGCCAACGCCAATGTCATCACGGCGATATCGCCGAAGTCGTCGTTTACCGCGGAAGGGCGAGCCCCATCGGGAAGAAGCGGCTGCGTCTCGGTAACCGTCTCCGCAAGTTGGTCGAAACTCACTTCCAGATCGGGCGTCGCGCTGGTGAATTCCGGTTTCAGGATCGAGATGCCGTTCATGGACGTCGACTCGATATCCTTGATGTGGGGAAGCTCGTAGATTGCCTCCTCGAGCGGTTTGGTGATCAGCAGTTCGACCTGGCGTGCGGAAAGGCCAGGATAAGCGGTCGTAACCACCGCCTGGCGGATCGTAATCTTCGGATCTTCACGCGCCGGCAGGTTGAAATAGCTGAAGAGCCCGAAGGCCATCAGGATGCCGACGAGGAAGAAAAGAACCGGCTGCTGCCTCAGTGCCGCGGTCGAGAGGATCATGGATTGAACCGCGTTGGTCCGTTGGCGAGTAGGCGAACCTCTTCGCCAGGTCTTAAAAGCTGCGCGCCTTTAGCGACCACTTCAACGCCCTCTGCCAAACCATCGACGATCTCGATCCCGCCATCGGTTACGTCGCCAACACGCACTGCCAGTTCGGAGACCGTCAGACTGTCCGCGTCCACGACCAAGACCGTCGCCTCGTTGTTTTGCCGGGCACGTACAGCCGTTATGGGCAACAAGATCGCCGCCGCATCGTCGCGGGTCGTTCGGATCGTCCCTCGCATCCCGGCCCGCAGGCCGACTTCACGCGCGTTCGGGACCTTAAGAATTGCCTGAAACAGCCCACCCGTTGCGGCCGCCGAGTCAAGTTGCGTGACGCGCGCCTGCAGCGGCGTTCCGTCGACGGCCACGAAGCGAACTGCTTGGCCTACGGCAAAATCGTCCCGCCGCGTGTCGGGGATGTCGACCACTGCCTCCAGACCGGAACCGCGCCCCGACACTTGCAAGACCGCCTGACCGGCGGCGACAACTTCCGACGGTTCGACCAGCCGTGCCGTCACCTCACCCGCATAGGGCGCGTTGAGCTGGGTGTCGGACAGATTGTCGGCCAGCCGTCGACGTTCCGCACGCAATGAAGACGCGCGTGCCGACGTTTGGTCTCGTTGTCGCCGCGCAACATCGATAACCGATTGAGCAATCGCGCCCGTCCCGGCGAGCGCCCCCTTTCGCTCGTAGTCGAGAGCCGCTTCTTCGGCGGCAGCAACCGCCTCGGCGATCTGCGCCTCGACGCCTTCGACGGCCGAGCGCTGCTGGATCGGATCGAGCGTCGCGAGCGTTTGCCCGGCGCGAAAGCCGTCGCCGATATCAACCGACACGCTGCGAACGACGCCGCCGATTTCAAACGAAAGCGCACCACGATCGGCGGCACGCAACTGTGCCGGGTAGGCAATTTCCGACGCCCGGTCGGCGCGAGTGGTTGTGACTGTTTCAACGAGCTTGGGCGGCGGCGGCTGTGGTTCGCTCCCACCGCAGGCCGCAAGGGCCGCGATCGCCAGCACTATACATAAAATGCGTACCACGCTCGTCTCCAGTACTGGTCAGTACCGGCTGTTCGCAGAGGCATCGCGGCGATGCAAGCGAAATTCCAATGACATTGTTTTCAGGAGGAGAATGGGCTGTAGGCAAAAGCGATGACTGATCGAAGCATGAAACCAGCGGATGCGGCGGACGCCCGACGCGGTCGCCTGCTGGCGGCCGCCAAACAGCTGTTCTTTGCACATGGATTTACCGACGTGACGACGGACATGATCGCTAGGGACGCTTCTGTGTCGAAGGCGACCATCTACCGCCATTTCGCAAGCAAGGACGCCATTTTTGCGGAGGTCATTCAGGAGGAATCGCGCAAGTTTGCTGCGGGATCACCGGAGAACTTCGAAAGCGAGGAGGAGTTTCGCCAAACACTGACGACATTCGGCGAACGCGCGCTGGCACTGATTTTTGATCCAGCGAAGATCCGTTTCGAACGCCTTATTCTGCAACATGCCGACGCGCATCCGCGCGGGGCGGAATTGTTTCATGAGAACGCCCACCGTTCGACGCTCGAACGGTTGACGACAATCATCTCGAGCGGACAGTCTGCAGGTTTTGCCCGCGACGACATTCGGGCAACACAATTGGCCGACTATCTCCTGTCGATGTGGAAAGGAATGTATCACGGTGCCTGCCAGCTTGGGGTAGATCCCATCACGCCAATCGATACGGGGGTCAGGGTTCAAGAAGCGATCGACATCTTGTTTCCGACAGGCACGAAAAGCTGAAGGGATCGCGAGTGACCCCACTTTGCTTATCTCGGCGATTGCCCTAGCGATGGGCGCTTCACAGCTGCCTCGACGGCGGCGCCACCTCTACCGAACGGCCCGGAGGCCATCATCGACGACGACATAGTAAGTTCGCCGACGTACGCCGTCGGTGGTCCCAAATCACCGCCTCTGACCGAGCTGGACATCGCGACGCACGACCGTGGTTTCTACGAGGGCTTCAGTCGACAGGTGACGATCCCGGCGAAGATCATCGTTGCGGTGATCATCATGTGGGCCATTTTCTTTCCGGTCAGTGCGAACGAAACCCTGACGGCGGCGAATTTGACACTGATCGCGTGGTTTAGTGGTTGGTATGTTTATCTTGTTGCGACCTTGATGCTGACTTGCCTCGTTCTTGCGGTCATTCCCAGATTTGGTTCGCTTCGGATCGGCGCGCCCGACGAAAAGCCCGAGTTCTCTCGCTTCTCCTGGTTCGCGATGTTGTTTGGGGCGGGCATCGGTATCGGCATGCTGACCTACTCGACCGGCGAGCCGCTGGCACATTTCCAGAACAATCCGGACATCATTCGGGGTCAGATCGCGGCAGCGAGCGCAGGGGCTGTGCGACCGGCGTATATCTACACCTTCCTCCATTGGGGCATGGCGGCGTGGGGCACCTATGCGCTCGTCGGTCTCGCCATTAGCTATGTCGCCTATCGCCGAGACCTGCCGCTGACGATCCGGTCCGCCCTCGCGCCACTTTTTGGGACGACTATGTCAGGCATGGCCGGGCATGTTGTCGACATCGTTGCCGTCGTCGCCACCATATTGGGCGTCGCCGTCACCATGGGCTTCGGTGTCGAACAGTTCGTCGCCGGTCTACACCGGATCGGGTTCGGCGACTGGTTGCTCGAAGGTGATGGCACGGCCTCCAGCGCTGCCATCGTCACCGCGCTCATCGTCCTTGTCGGCGCGTCGACGGTCAGTGCGCTCTCCGGCGTAGGACGCGGCATCAAGTGGTTGTCCAATCTCAACATGGGCCTGTCCTTCGCACTCCTCGCACTATTTGCCATTTTCGGCTCGGGGGTTCTCGGCATTCAGCGTCTCTTGGTGGGGCTCTGGGATTATATCGTCACGCTGCCCCGCACCGCGCTGACGCTGTTCGGCGACGATGGCAGCGAAGTCGGCGCGGCGCTGGCGCAGTGGCAGCTCGACTGGTCGGTTTTCTACTGGGCATGGTGGATCGCCTTTGCGCCCTTCGTCGGCATGTTCATCGCGCGCATTTCGCGCGGTCGGACGGTGCGTGAATATGTTCTGGGCGTCGTCCTCGTCCCCTCCGTCATGTGCTTTCTCTGGATGACGCTGGCCGGCGGCACTGCGATCGACCTTGAACTGTCGGGCGCAGCGGACGGCGCGATCCTTGGCGCGGGCATATCGGATCAGCTGTTTGCGACCCTCGCGGTCCTCCTTAGCCCCGGCGTGGCGATGATTGTCTCCGGCCTCGTCGTCATCCTCCTGATGACCTACCTCATCACCTCGGCAGACAGCGCGATCCTGATCGTCAACACGATCAACGGCGCGGGTGATGACGACGGGCAACGACGCTATCATATCGTCTTTTGGGGCGCGGCGCTCGCCTTCGTCGTCGGCAGTATGCTGATCCTCGGCGGCATTGATGCGATCCGTATCACCATGATTATCGGCGCGCTTCCGTTCTCCTTCGTCGTCGCGCTGATGGCGATTTCGATCGTGAAAGCAATTGTCTTCGACCTCATCAGAAAGCGGCACGGCGTGCCGACCACGGCGGAGGCCTGTGCCGACTGGACGGGTCCGGACATGTCAGGCGCAACCACAGCCACTGCGAAAGACGCCGCCTGACAAACCGGCCCGGCGGCCGCAGTGTAACATATTTGTCACGCCATCTGAGCCATACTCGGCGAATTGGCGTGCAGGTGGTGGCCAGCCTTACGGGGTCTCGTTACCTACTCTTCCGACGGTCCCGCGCACTCCTTGCGCGTTGCGGATTTAGCAGAGCCCTGGGGCTCTCTCCGCCTGTCACACGACAATTCATCCCATTCGCTGAACCCAAGGG
>JBAUIQ010000456.1:0-9414 GCA_049683075.1 Pacificimonas sp. | reverse complement strand
AGGCTGCGAAGATCGCCGGCCAGGACCGTATCGAGGAGCTCGGTGTCGCTGACAACGCCAAAGCACATCTCGCAGACCTGAAGGATCAGGCGGTCGATGCCGCTAAATCTGCTCGTGACGCAGCTGCCGAAAAGGGCGGCGTCGCTTAGGGTGAGCACCTGCGCTGCTCGCGACTGCCCGCTTCTCTAGCGAAATGCGGGCGGTCGCCATGCGCTCCAGATGAGAGCGCCGTAATCTCGAGAACTGCTATTCAAGGAGATGAAATTCAGGGCGAATTCACGCTGGACGTGCCATAATATTCGATGAGGCAGACATTCAGGTTATTTGAGAGGCGTCACGTTTATGAAGTCCATGTTGGCTATTTCTGCCCTTGCTTTGGCGGTCGCCGGTAGCGCTCCCGGTTTCGCCACCGGTCCAGAAGGCGCGAAACTCTTCAAAGCGCGCTGCTCTGCCTGCCACTGGGACCCGGCGAAGGCTGATGAAAAGCCGCGGCCTGGGCCGTCCTTGAAACAGATTGCGGGCAAAGCCGCCGGTGCCACCACCTTCCGCCGCTATTCCGCTGCGCTGAAGGGTTCGGACATCACGTGGAACGCTTCGACCCTGGACGCTTATCTCGAGAACCCGCGCAAGGCGGTGAAGGGAACCACGATGGCGTTCCCCGGATTGAGAAAGCCAGACGAACGCGCAGCCGTTGTTCAGTACCTGCTGCGCCACAGCAAATAGGAATCACAGATATGCGTACCTCCGCCATTGCCATCGCCCTTGCTGCCATGGCCGTGCCATTCGCGCTGACCGCGGCCCCCGTCTACGCGCAGGCGGCCACGGATGCCGAAGCCGAGGCAGCGGCCGCCTTTATCGATGGCCTCGCCGAAGATGCCTTTGCGGTGATCCGGTCGGGAGATCCGAAGAATAAGGCAACTCAGGACGAACTGCGCGGCATGCTCGCCGAGAATTTCGATGTTCGCTATATCGGTCAGTATCTGATCCGCCGTCATCGGAACGACATCACGGCCGATCAGTATCGCGCCTATATGAACGTCTTCCCGAAATGGGTCGTCGCCACATACACCAACAATCTCTTCGCCTTTAACGACAGCCGCCTGGAGGTCATTCGGGCGATCCCGCGCGGTACGCGTGGCGACATCGAGGTGTTCACGCGGGTCATTCCGAAATCGGGATCGCCCATCGACGCCATCTGGCAGCTGCGCAAGCAGGACGACGAGTTCCTGATCCGCAATCTTAAAGTGTCCGGCGTGAATATGGCCCTGACTCAAGAACAGGATTTCAACGCCTATATCGGTCGCAAAGGCTTCGATGCGCTCGTCGACCTGATGACACGCCGCGCAGCGTGAGCTCGCGCCTCGATACGGCGCGCGCCGCCTATGTCGATCCGAGCGCCCAGCTTTACGGTGACGTGACGCTGGGCGAAGGTTCTTCCGTCTGGATGAACGTCGTCATGCGCTCGGAGGCTGCGCCTATCGAAATCGGTGCGTACACGAACATCCAGGATTTCGTGATGATCCACACCGATCCCAATGGACCGGTGAAGGTCGGCGAGCATTGCTCGATTACCCACCGCGCGACGCTCCACAATTGCACCATCGGCGACAATTGCCTGATCGGCATAAACTCCACCATCTATGGCGGCGCGGTCATCGGCGATAATTCGATTATCGGGCAACATGCCTATGTGAAGGACGGCACCGTCGTCCCGCCGAACAGTATCGTGGTTGGTTCGCCTGCGAAGGTTATCAAGACGCGAGACAATTGGCTGGCGAACCGCATCAACGCCGCCTTTTACCACCGAAACGGACTCGCTTACGCCAAGGGTGAGCATCGCGCCTGGCAGGGCGACGAGTTCGAGACATTCATGTCGGAGACGATGGCCCGGTTACAGGCCGAGCACGCCGCGCTATAGGACGCGCATGAAACAGCACAGCACACCCGAGAGCAAACTCCATCTCGTTTTCGGCGGCCGGGTCAAAGACCCACGCGGCATGGAATTCGAAGACCCTACCGCGCTGGACGTCGTCGGCATCTTCCCGAATTACAAAAGCGCCGAAAAAGCCTGGCGCTCACACGCGCAGCGCACGGTCGACGATGCTGAAATGAAATATCTCGTCGTCCACCTGCATGAACTTCTGGAGCCGGACGAAGCGCTGGCCACTCCGTCAGCCGCGTAATCCGCTAGTCGCTGGTCGGGGCAAAGGGCAGCGCCTCCGCCTCGACCTCGGCACCCTCTTCCTCTTCATCCGTAGAGCCCTGCGCCGTAACCGGCGTCCAGGGCGTCAGCGGTCCGGCGGGCTCGCCCATCAAGCGCGCGATGGACGTGGTCCGTCCCTGCCGCCGCTGGCGCAGCACGTCAAAACCTGCATTGATCAGCTCTTTGATGTTCGCATTGCGGGCTTTGCTGGACGGCGCACCGAGAACGATGGCGACAATTCGCTTGCCCTCACGCTGCGCTGACGCGGCGAGCGTGAAGCCGGATGCGCGCGTATAGCCCGTCTTGATGCCATCGAGACCGACCAGCTTTCCGAGCAGGCGGTTATGGTTGGGAAAAACCTTCCCGTAATAGTTGTAAGACTGCTGCGAAAAGAACGCGTAATAATGCGGATAGGTGTCGATCAAAGCCGCCGACATCTTCGCAAGGTCACGTGCCGTCGTGGAATGTGCCGGGTTCGGCAAACCGCTTGCATTGTAGAACGCCGTCGCATCCATCCCGAGGTCGCGTGCTTTCTCCGTCATCTTCTGGGCGAAGGCGAGTTCACTTCCCGCGATATGCTCGCCGAGCGCAACGGCCACGTCGTTCGCCGATTTCGTCGCCAGCAGCCGAATGGCTTCCTCGACCTTGATCCATCCGCCCGTGCCAAGCCCCAGCTTCGACGGCGGCTGAGAGGCGGCATGACGGGAGAAAACGACCCGGTCGTCCATCTTGATATCGCCCGCATCCAACGCATCGAACGCAAGCATCAGCGTCATGACCTTCGTGATCGAGGCGGGATGACGCGCTGCGTCGGCCTTATGCTCATAAAGCGGCTCGCCTGTGTCCACATCGACAACAATGGCGGCGTATTTCGGCAATTCACGCAGGGACTTGGCTTCGGCCGGCTGCCACATCGCGAGCAGGGTCAGGCAGACTAATACGAACAGCGCCGTGGTCCCACGCCTAGCCAGGGTTTCGATGCGAAGTCCACGCGTCATTCAATTGCCTCCCGTTGGTTTCCACACCTTATGCATTCGCTACGATTAACGGAAAAGGAATCAATCGCTTCAGCGCGGTGAGTGGACTCGCTACTGCGATGAAACGAAGTCACTTGGCTCAGGGTAAACGTATTGGCCTGGCAGCGCGTCGGTAAAACCAACTAGTTGCAACCGAAACCGTTCGGCATGCGTTCATGCGGTAGGCCGCAATGGCGGCAATCACCTCATCGAGATGGATTTTTATGAACACCCTTAAACTCGCCCTTGTGACTGCTAGTTTAACTCTTACCGGACCAGCAATTGCGCAAATGACGACGGTCATGCCGGACGGTCTTACCGACAAACAGGAACGCCAGTGGAAGAAGGCCGAAAAGGCCGAGCGCAAGGCCACCGAAAAGATCGCCGAGTACGAAAAGGATGTCGCCGACGAACGGCGAGATGTCGAGAAGGCGCGCGATAAGCTCAACGATGCGCGCGACGATTACGAAGAAGAGCGCGAAGAACTGGAAAAGGTCGAACGCCGCCTCGCCAATGCCCGCAAGGATCTGACGACCGCGCAGAAGGATCGCCTGACGGCCGAAGGCGTCCGCTAATCTGGGCGCTTGGCGGCTCGGTCGGAGCCACCTAAGCGCGGCTTCGTGACCGAGGCCGCACCCCACCCCTTCCGGATCGCCAATTTCCGCGCCTTCTGGGCGGCGCGGCTGACGATGACGCTTGGGCAGTACGCCATGCTGCTGATCATCGGTTGGCAGACCTATAACATCGCGCGTGACGGCGGCATGAGCGTGGCGGAGGCATCGGGCCAGCTTGCCTTGATTGGCCTCCTGCAGTTCGTTCCGCTGTTCAT
Source organism: Pacificimonas sp. (assembly GCA_049683075.1). Lineage (GTDB taxonomy): Bacteria > Pseudomonadota > Alphaproteobacteria > Sphingomonadales > Sphingomonadaceae > Pacificimonas. Next base: position 5,366 of record JBAUIQ010000456.1, on the reverse strand, counting down.
CATAACCCCCTTCGCCGGTCTCGCCGCCGACCGGCTGAACCGCCGCAATGTCGGCCGCGCGATGATTGCCTTGCAGATGCTGTGCGCGGCAATCCTCGGCGTCGTTACTTTTCAGGGTGAGATGAGCCTCGCCGTCCTTTTCGGCGTCGCCGTTTTTCTCGGCATCGGCCGCGGCTTCGCTGGACCGGCGCTCAGCGCGCTCGCCCCGAACCTCGTCCCGCGCGCTGTCCTTCCAAACGCCATCGCGCTATCCTCGATCGGGTGGCAGTCCGGCATGATCGTCGGTCCGGCGATCGGCGGCTATCTCTATGAAGTCGCCCCTGCCCTGCCCTACGCGGCGGTCTTCGGTTTGCTCGCCCTCTCCTTCATCGCGCTCTCGCTCATTGGGCACGTTCCGCGCACGGAAATCACCGGGTCGCCGCATCCCATCGGACAGATCGTCGAGGGCCTGCGCTATGTCGGGCGCAACAAAGTCGTCCTCGGATCAATCACGCTCGACCTCTTCGCTGTCTTTCTCGCAGGCGCAACCGCGCTCTTCCCGGTGTTCGCGCGCGATATTCTCGAAGTAGGCGCCGCCGGCCTCAGCCAGCTTGCCGCCGCCCCCGCCGTCGGCGCCGCTCTCACCGCGCTCCTCTTCAGTTTCCGCCCTCTCAAGACCGCTGTCGGTCCGAAAATGCTCGGCGCCGTCGCCGTCTTTGCCGTCGCCACCATCGTCTTCGGCCTGTCGCGCTCGATGCCGCTCAGCCTCGCCGCCCTCTTCGTCGTCGGCGCGGCGGACATGTTCAGCGTCTACATCCGCCAGTCGCTCATTCAGCTGCACACGCCCGACGACAAGCGTGGCCGCGTCTCCGCCGTCTCCATGCTGACGATCAGCGCATCGAATGAGTTTGGCGATTTCTTTTCAGGCAGCCTCGCCTTCCTGATCGGCCCGGTCATGGCCGTCGTTGCAGGCGGCGCGGGTGCGCTCGTGGTCGTCGGCGCCTATACGGGATTATTCCCCGAACTCAGGCGGGCACGGACCTTCGACCCGGCTGACGAATTGGTACCTAAAGAGACACGAGAAGGAACCGCGCCATGATCGCCGACAATATCCTCGAAACCATCGGGAATACGCCGCACGTCCTGATGAAGCGCCTGTTTCCGGGCCATCAGGTCTGGATCAAGTCGGAGCGTACCAATCCCGGCGGTTCCATCAAGGATCGCATTGCGCTCGCTATGGTCGAAGACGCCGAGGCTTCGGGCGCCCTCAAACCCGGCGGTACGATCATCGAACCTACCTCCGGCAACACAGGCGTCGGCCTTGCCATGGTCGCGGCGGTCAAGGGCTACAAACTCGTGCTCGTCATGCCGGAATCCATGTCCATCGAGCGCCGCCGCCTGATGCTTGCTTATGGCGCGACCTTCGACCTGACACCCAAGGAAGGCGGCATGAAAAGCGCCATCGAACGCGCAACTGAGCTGGTCGACCAGACGGACGGCGCCTGGATGCCGCAACAGTTCGACAATCCGGCCAATGTCGAGGTCCACCGCAAGGTGACCTCGCAGGAGATCCTTGCGGACTTCAAAGACATCGGTCTCGACGCCATGATTACGGGTGTCGGCACCGGCGGCCACATCACCGGCTGCGCGGAAATCATGAAACCCGAAATGCCTGGCCTCGAAGTTTACGCCGTTGAGCCCACCCTCTCGCCCGTCATCTCCGGCGGTCAGCCCGGCCCGCACCCCATTCAGGGCATCGGCGCGGGCTTCATTCCCGACAATCTCCACACCCAGGCCATCGACGGCGCGATCAAGGTCGATCCCGAAGACGCCAAAGACATGGCCCGCCGCGCCGCTGCCGAAGAGGGCATGCTGGTCGGCATCTCCTCCGGTGCGACGCTGGCGGCGATCAAGCAATGGCTCGACGGGCAAGCAGGCCCGAAAAAGGTGCTAGGATTCAATTACGACACGGGCGAACGTTATCTCAGCGTGCCCGACTTCCTGCCGACGGAGTAACCTCGTCATTCCCCTCCTTTGAAGGGAGGGGCGCTGTCTCATTCCCCTCCCTTCCAGGGAGGGGCTAGGAGAGGGTCGCGAAGCCGAAGGCGAGCGGGGGGGCTTCGCGCCTTCGCAAGTTCTGCAAGATTCGCACAAGACGGCAAACTCCAGCTTGCCGCGTCCGCGTCCCGCACCCTCCCCACCTCCTCACTAGAAGGGAGGGAAGTGCGAACTACCGCGACCGGATTGCATCCCGAGCTAGCGGCAGTCCGAGCACCAACCCGCAGACGAAACCACCGACATGCGCCCAGATGGCGATGCCGCCGCCCGCACCGCCGGTGTTGAACACGAGCCCGATCGCGAGTTGCAGCCCGATCCAGACCGCCGCCAGCTTCAACGCCTGATTCCGCTCGCTCTCATGATCTTTCCGCTGCCCATAGATCATCGCATAGGCCGCGAAGACGCCTGCGACAGCGCCCGACGCGCCGACATGCGGCACAAGGCTCTCTGGCGACAGCGCCGTTTCAAGTACCGCACCCGCAATCCCGCTGACGAGGTAGAGCCCTACGAAACGCCCACCCCCGAGAATGCCTTCCACCGGCCGCCCGATGAAGATCAGGAACACCATATTCAGGAACAAGTGCCCGATCCCGCCATGCACGAATTGCATGGTGACGGGCGTCAACAACGCTGGCACGACGAGGTCCGGTATGACGGCCGCCCCGGTCAAGCGCGCGGGGATCAAGGCCAACTCGTAGCCGACACGCGGCGCAATGAGGTCGACGACGAAAACGAACAGGCACAGGCCTGCAATGACGGTCGTAACCGGCGCAATGCGAAAAAGAGAGAGCGGCTGGGTCATGATCCAGCCAGCCCCCTACTTAAACGAGACCGTGTCGATCTCGTAATATTTCTCGCCCGACGGTGTCGAAACCTCGACCTCGTCGCCCTTCTTACGCCCGATCAACGCACGGCCGAGCGGCGAGGTGTAGGAAATCCGTCCCGCCTTGGCGTCCGCTTCATAGGGACCGACGATCTGGTAGGTGACGGGCTTGTCGTCCTCATCGAGCAGCTTGATCGTCGCGCCGAAGACCACCTTGTCACCCGACAGGTCGGCAGGATCGATGATCTGCGCGCGGCTGATCTTGTCTTCGAGGTCGGTGATCTGCGCCTCGATCTGACCCTGACGCTCCTTCGCCGCGTGATATTCGGCATTCTCGGACAGGTCGCCATGCGCGCGCGCTTCCTCGATCGCCGCAACGACCTCGTGGCGGTCGGTCGACTTCAGGCGTGTCAGCTCGACCGTCATCCGGTCATAGCCTTCGCGCAGCATCGGCATCTTTTCCATGGTCGCCCTGGCCCATTCCCTCACATCGAAAAACAACCTGCCTCAGCGCGAACGAAACCGCGTTCGCGCACCGTTGGCCTGGTTGTCTGGGTAAACTTCAGGTCGCAGAATAATAGGATTGCAGCGAGCGGACTTCAAGTGGTCCGGCACGCAGCGCGGCAATCGCACCCACCGCCGCGCGGCTCGCCGATGCCGTCGTATAATAGGGCACCTTTCCCGAAACGGCGCTGGCGCGGATTGATTGCGAATCCTTCAGCGCGCGCGCGCCTTCGGTCGTGTTGAACACCATCGAGATCTCGCCGTCCTTGATCCGGTCGACGATATGCGGACTGCCCTCCAGCACCTTGTTCACCCGCTCGACCGGCAGTCCGGCCTCGGCGAGATAGCGCTCCGTGCCGCCCGTCGCGACGATGGCGAAGCCCAAATCGACAAGTTGCCGCGCCGCGTCGAGAATATACGGTTTGTCGGTGTCTTTGACCGAGATGAAGACATTGCCGACATCCGGCAGGGTCGTGCCGACGGCCAGCTGCGACTTCGCAAAGGCGATCGGAAAATCGTCCGCAATTCCCATGACTTCGCCGGTAGATTTCATCTCCGGTCCCAAGACGGGGTCGGTGCCCGGGAAGCGCCCGAACGGGAAGATTGCCTCCTTCACCGCGACGTGCGGCGTCTCGCGCGGCGGCAGGTCGAAGGCCGACAGCATCTCGCCCGCCATGACCCGCGCCGCAATCTTTGCGACCGGCACCCCCTTGGCCTTCGCAACGAAGGGCACGGTGCGACTGGCACGCGGGTTCACCTCGATCAGGTAGACCTCCCCGTCCTTCACCGCATATTGGACGTTCAACAGTCCGCGAACGCCCAGTGCCGTCGCCAGCGCCGCCGTCTGCCGCTCGATCTCGGCAATAACATCGTCAGACAGGCTGTGCGGCGGCAGCGAGCATGCGGAGTCGCCCGAATGCACACCCGCCTCCTCGATATGCTGCAACACGCCCGCAATGTGGACGGTCTCACCGTCCGCCAGCGCATCGACATCGACCTCCACCGCATCGCGCAGATACTGATCGACCAGCACCGGCGCGCCGTCCGACACATCGACCGCCGTCTGGATATAGGCCTCGAGTTGGCGAGGTGAATCGACCACCTCCATGCCGCGCCCGCCCAGCACGTTCGACGGCCTGAGCAGCACCGGATACCCAACCGTCTCGGCCTCTCGCAGCGCCTCGTCCAGGTTGCGCGCGATGCCATTTGCAGGCTGCTTCAGGCCAAGGCGCTCCACCAGCGCCGCGAACCGCTCCCGATCCTCCGCCTCATCGAGCGCCGACACCGGCGTGCCCAAAATCGGAATACCCGCCGCCTCTAAAGCTGGCGCAAGCTTAAGCGGCGTCTGCCCGCCAAATTGCACGATGACGCCCGCCAGCGTCCCCTTCTCCTGCTCCACCCGCAGGATTTCGAGCACATCCTCGTCGGTCAGCGGCTCGAAATAGAGGCGGTCCGACGTATCGTAATCCGTCGAGACCGTCTCCGGATTGCAATTGATCATGATCGTCTCATAGCCCGCATCGGCGAGCGCGAACGCCGCGTGACAGCAACAATAATCGAACTCGATCCCCTGCCCGATCCGGTTCGGCCCGCCGCCAAGGATCACGACCTTGTTCCGCTCCGAAACCTGCGCCTCGTCCTCAGGCGCGCCGAAGATCGGGGCCTCATAGGTCGAATACATGTACGGCGTCTTCGCCTCGAACTCCGCCGCGCAGGTGTCGATCCGTTTATAGACCGGGTGCACGCCGAGCGCAGTCCTGTGCGTCTTCGCATCCCGGCCCGACAGCACCGACAACCGCGCGTCGCTGAACCCCATCGCCTTCAAGGCGCGCAAACCCGCCGCATCGTCAGGCAGGCCATCCGCCTCGACACGGCGCTCGGCCTCGATGATTTCGCGAAACCGCGCCAGGAACCACGGATCGTAAAAGCTCAGCCGGTGAATTTCCTCGTCCGGAAACCCGCGCCGCATCGCCTCGGCGACCGCCAGCAGCCGGTCCGGCGT
>JBAUIQ010000455.1:0-13029 GCA_049683075.1 Pacificimonas sp. | reverse complement strand
CGCTGACTGGGCGCACCAATGCGTTTGCTCCGTCGTCACTAGTCGAAACGCGCATCCCGGACATCGATACGGACAGGGTAGACTGTGTTGTCGTCGGCCCCGGTCTTGGCCGGGCCGACGGTGCGCGCGCAATGGCGGGTGCCATGCTCGGCCTGGGTATTCCGCTCGTCGTCGACGGCGACATGTTCAGCCTGTTCGCCGATCAGCCGCAGACCCTGCGCGGGCGTGATGCGATTATGACCCCGCACGAGGGCGAGTTTCGTCGCTCTTTCGGTGACTTGCCGGGATCCAAGATCGACCGCGCCCGGGCCGCCGCCGACATGTCCGGCAACGTCGTCGTCCTGAAGGGCGCGGACACGGTCGTGGCGGCGCCGGACGGCCGCGCGGCGATCAATGATCACGCGCATCCCCGGCTCGCTGTCGCGGGCAGCGGGGACGTACTGGCCGGGGTTATCGCTGCGGAGCGCGCGCGCGGACGTGACGCCTTTGAGGCCGCATGTGCGGGCGTCTGGCGACACGGCGATGCTGGCCTCAGAGGACGCGACGGCCTGATTGCCGAAGATCTTCTCGAGCTGGTTCGATGAGCGGCGATCCTGTCACGCATATGGCGGCGCGCGGCGACGGCGTAACGGAATCGGGCCTGTATGTCTCCGGAGCTCTACCGGGAGACGTTATCGTCGATGACGACATCGTCCAAGGACCGCACCACATAACGCCGCCCTGTGTCCATTTCGGTGCCTGCGGCGGCTGCCAGCTGCAACATGCGGACGACGCCGCCCTTGCCGACTTCACGTCGGGTCGCATCCTCGCCGCGCTCGCGAGCGCCGACATCATACCGGCAACCGTCCATCCGACACATCTGTCGCCCCCACAGAGCCGTCGTCGCGCCTCGCTCCGTGCGCATCGAACGGCGGACAGGTTCGCGCTTGGCTTCAATGAGGAGGGCAGTCGGCGCGTCGTCGACCTGACCGAATGTCACGTGCTGACGCCGGGGCTCTTCGCGGCGGTGCACAGCCTGAAACCCCTTCTCGCGGATTTGGTCCCCGCGGGTCGCATTTGCGGCGTGACAGTCACCGAAACGAAGGCCGGTCTCGACGTCCTGATCAGCAATCTCGGCGTCGATCGAGCGACGACGAAACGTTTCGCTCAATGGGCGAAGGATGAGCGCGCGGCGCGCGTCGCCATCGAGAGCGAGCGTGGGGTCGAGATTGTCGTCCAGCGCGCGGAGCCTATGCTGATTATGGACGGCGTCGCGGTCGCGATGCCGCCCGCCGCCTTCCTGCAGGCGACTGCGGACGGTGAAGCGGCGCTTGTGGCCGCAGTCAGGCGACTGGCGGCGGACACCGGCAGGATTGCCGACCTGTTCGCTGGCCTGGGCACCTTCGCGCTGCCGCTAAGCCGCGATGCGCGCGTCGAGGCTGCGGACGCTGCCGGTCCGGCAATCGAGGCGTTGAAAGCCGCCGCGCGCGGGGCAGGTCGGCCGGTGACGACCCAACATCGGGACCTCTTTCGCCGTCCGATGGTGCCGCGCGAACTGGACAAGTTCGACCTCGTTGTCCTTGATCCGCCGCGGGCGGGCGCAAAGGCGCAGGTCGAACAGATCGCGGCCAGCAAGGTCTCGCGCGTCGCCTATGTCAGCTGCAACCCCGGCACCTTCGCCCGCGACGCGAAAATGCTGACCGCCGCGGGATTCACGCTGGGCGAGTTGTGGCCTGTCGGACAGTTTCGCTGGTCCACACATGTCGAGCTGGCGGCCGGGTTCTCGCGCTAACTTCGGATTACGCCAGTCTTCGGTCGGGTATCGATGTGCAGTTCGAAAACGTCGGGTCGGCTATAATGTCCATCGGTATCGAGCGCCGTCAGGGCTTCGCTCCGGCGGTCGAGATCGATAGTTTGAACAAGCGTTTCCTCTCCGTCGCCGCCGCGCGGGCCGATCACCCCAGTATCGGGCCCGATGATCGCGCTGCCGCCATGCTGCAAAGCGTCCGCGGGAATCTCGCGTATCAGTGCCTCGGCTTCAGCATTCCCGCCGACCCGGCTCAATCCGTCGAGCAGATCGTCCTTCCGCTGCACCGTCCCGGCGGCGAGCACGAAGCACGCACCCTCGAATGCCAAATGCTGTGAGGCGATCAGATAGTTGTCCCGCACCGTCGGCCAGGCCGAAATATGCGCCGACGGCCCTTCGTTATGCACCGCCGCGCGCGCCAGCGGCATCCAGTGTTCCCAACAAATTAACGTCGAGATGCGACCCCAGTCCGCCTGCTGGACGCCCAGGGTCGATCCATCGCCGCGCATCCACATCAAGCGTTCGCCATGCGTCGGCACCAGCTTCCGTCGCGCGAGGACCGGTCGATTGGGGCCGAACACGAATTGGACATTGTAGAGGCTCGACCGGTCGCGAAGATGCGCGCCGATCGAAAGGCAGGCCCCCGTTTCATCGCAGAGATCCTGAACGACGGCCAATCGCTCGTCGCCCTGCGTGACGGCATTTTCCAGCATCAGCCGATGCATCGCCCGCGTACCCGGATGATCCCAGAGAGACGCGCCGGGCGCGGAATCGAGCCAAATTGGATAGCCGCCGAGGACGGTCTCCCCAAAGGCGATCAAACGCGCACCCTCGGCAATGGCCGCGCGCGCGTCCCGGACAGCCTTTTCGATGCCGTCAGCCACGGCGAGGGGAATGGGGGCGGTCTGAACGATGGCGACGGTCAGTTCATTCGGCATGGGCGCTCTCTTACCTTTTCAATTGTTCCTGAACCTACGCGCGCACGCCCTCGTCGGTTACGCTTGATTCGAGCAGCGCGTGACCTTACATGGCGCGTCATCCCACAGGCACGGGTTATATATCCGGTGGGTCGCTCCCGAGCGGCCTTCTTTCCGTGCCGAGGTTCAACTGGAAGGAGTTTATCCCATGGCTGCACCCACCGTGCAGATGTCGGCGCTGCTTGAAGCCGGCACGCATTTCGGACACCAGACGCACCGCTGGAACCCGAAGATGAAGCCGTACATTTTCGGCGACCGCAACAACGTCCACATTCTCGACCTGTCCCAGACCGTGCCGCTGTTTCAGCGCGCGCTCGACTTCGTGCACGCCACGACGAAGGCGGGTGGCAAGATCCTGTTCGTCGGTACGAAGCGTCAAGCCGCCGAGCCGATCAAGGAGGCCGCGCAGCGCTCCGGCCAGCATTATGTCAACCACCGCTGGCTGGGCGGCATGCTGACGAACTGGAAGACGATCTCCGAATCGATCCGCAAGTTCAAGGAGCTGGAAGAACAGCTGTCGGGCGACACCTCGGGCTTCACCAAGAAGGAAGTCCTGAAGATGACGCGCCAGCGCGACAAGTTCGAGGCCTCCCTTGGCGGTATTCGTGACATGGGCGGCCTGCCCGACCTGATGTTCGTCATCGACACGAACAAAGAGGACCTTGCCGTCAAGGAGGCCAATGTTCTTGGCATTCCGGTCGTCGCGATCCTCGACTCCAATTCGGACCCCAGCGGCATCGCCTTTCCGGTCCCGGGTAACGACGATGCCAGTCGCGCCATCCGCATGTATGTCGACATGGTTGCCGAGGCTTGCGCCGGCGGTGAGCAGGGTCGTCAGGCCGACATGGGCGTCGATGTTGGCGCCAGTGCCGAAGCCCCCGCTGAGCCCGCAATCGCAAAGGCCGAAGAGACCGTTGCCGATGCGCCGCCGCCGACCGGCGCTGCGGTTCCGGCAGCCGCCGACGCGACGGCCTGAGGATGCTATCTGCCAGACGACGCGATTCGTCTGGCTGTCATGAACCGGTGGCAGGCGTGGGGGCAATGCATCCCCCGCGCCTCCCTTTTCATATGAAGGAACTTGAAACAAATGGCTGAATTTACCGCAAAAGACGTAAAGGCCCTTCGCGACCAGACGGGCGCAGGCATGATGGACGCCAAGAAGGCGCTGAACGAGACGGACGGCGATTTCGAAGCTGCCGTTGACTGGCTCCGCACGAAGGGTCTCGCCGCCGCGCAGAAGAAATCCGCCCGTACGGCTGCCGAAGGCTTGATCGGAGTTGCGACCGACGGCGCGCATGGCACCGCCGTCGAGGTCAACTCCGAGACAGATTTCGTTGCCAAGAACGACAAATTCCAGGGCTTCGTAACGGAGGTTACCGAACTCGCGCTCGCCAAGCAGACCAGCGATATCCAGTCGCTGAAGACCGACCAGATGGCCAGCGGCAAGACGGTTGAGGAACAGCTGACCGACAATATTGCCACCATTGGCGAAAATCAGTCGCTGCGCCGTGCCCAGACGATCAGCGTCGGCACGGGCGTCGTCGTGCCCTATGTGCATGCACAGGCCGCGCCCGGTCTTGGCAAGATCGGCGTGCTTGTCGCGCTTGAATCCGCTGCCGACAAGGCGGAGCTCGAGGCGTTCGGCAAGCAGCTTGCGATGCATATTGCAGCCGCAGCGCCCTTGGCTCTCGACGAGAGCGGCGTCGATGCCGACACGGTCGAGCGCGAGCGTGCCATCGCCACGGAAAAGGCGAGGGAAAGCGGCAAGCCCGACAACATCGTCGAAAAGATGGTTGAGGGCTCTGTTCGGAAATTCGTTAACGAGAACACGCTGATGGGTCAGGTCTTCGTCATCGACGGCAAGGCCAAGGTCGGCGACGTCGTTGCGGCGAAGTCGAAGGAACTGGGTTCGGACGTCAAAATCGCGAATTATGTCCGCTTCCAGCTCGGTGAAGGCATCGAGCGCAAGGAAGAGGACTTCGCCGCAGAGGTTGCCGCGACGCGGGGAAGCTGACGTAGGAGAGGTGCGGGGGGTGGTAGATCGTCATGCCAACCGCCCATCTCCATCATCCCGAGCGAGATCGCGGGACGCGTTGAAGGGTCTGCAGCAACATCGCGCAGTCCCTCGACTTCGCTCGGGATGATGAGGTTGGCGTGATTGCGTCGGCGCAACGCCAACCCTTCCGCTTGCCGCTCAGAAACACCCCGCTTATGACCCTCGGCACACTGCCGCTTAACAGGACCGCCCCCGCCCATGCCGTCAGGCCCCTATAAACGCATCCTTCTGAAGTTGAGCGGCGAAGCGCTGATGGGAGAGGGGAAGTTCGGCATCGACAGCGACACGGTCGCCGCCGTCGCGTCCGAGGTGAAGCGCGCGGCGGAGGCTGGGTTCGAACTCTGCCTCGTCGTCGGCGGCGGCAACATATTTCGCGGACTGGCGGCGGCAGAGCAGGGCTTCGACCGCGCCAACGCCGATTATATGGGCATGCTCGCGACAGTGATGAACGCGCTCGCGGTACAGAATGCGCTGGAGCAACAGGGCGTCGACACGCGCGTCATGTCCGCCATACCCATGGCGAGCGTCTGCGAACCGTATATCCGCAGGAAGGCTATCCGGCACATGGAGAAGGGCCGCACGGTCATCTTCGCCGCCGGTACAGGCAACCCGTTTTTCACAACAGACACCGCTGCGGCTCTCCGCGCTGCAGAGATGCAGTGTGACGCGCTCTTCAAGGGCACCAGCGTCGATGGCGTCTATACGGCGGATCCGAAAACGGATGCGGCCGCGACACGTTACGACGACCTCAGCTTCGACCGCGTGCTGTCTGACAATCTTCGCGTCATGGACGCCTCCGCCGTGGCGCTCTGCCGCGACAACGACATTCCGATTGTCGTCTTCAATATCCGTGAGCGCGGCAATCTTGCCAACGTGCTGGCGGGCGAGGGCGTCTCGACCACCGTTTACAACAGTTAGGGGAGCCACACATGTCAGATGGATATGACAAGTCCGACATCAAGCGCCGCATGGACGGCGCCGTCGAAAGCCTGAAGGGCGATCTGGGCGGGCTTCGCACCGGCCGCGCGAATACTGCGCTTCTCGATCCCGTCGTCGTGGAAGTCTATGGTTCGAAGATGCCGCTGAACCAGGTCGCGACCGTGACGGCGCCGGAGGCCCGGATGCTAAGCGTCAATGTCTGGGACAAATCGAACATTCAACCGGTCGAAAAGGCCATCCGCGCCGCTGGTCTCGGCATCAACCCGGTGACCGACGGCCAGAATATCCGCTTGCCGATTCCCGACATGACCGAAGAGCGTCGCAAGGAGCTGACGAAGCTGGCCGCGCAATATGGCGAGAAAGCGAAGGTCGCCGTCCGCAATGTCCGGCGCGATGGTATGGAAGCGCTGAAGGCCGCTGAAAAGGCGGGCGACATCAGCCAGGACGAGCAGAAGAAGTCCGAAGGCGACGTTCAGAAAATGACGGACGAACACATTAAGGAAATCGACGAGGTCATGGCGTCCAAGGAAAAGGACATCATGAGCCAGTGAACCGCGCTCTCGCCCCTGAACGACCGGCCTCCGCCGCGTCCGCCCGGGGCGAAGACGTGAGGTTAATGGCGGACGGGTCCGCGCCCGAGGGCCCGCGCCATGTCGCGATCATCATGGACGGCAACGGTCGCTGGGCGAATGCGCGACACCTTCCCCGCGCCGCCGGCCACAAGGCTGGGGCCGACAGCGTCCGGAGCGTTGTCGAGACCGCGCCGCGTCTTGGTATCGATGTCCTCACCCTCTATGCCTTCTCGTCGGAAAACTGGAAGCGGCCGGCAGATGAGGTCGGCTACCTTTTCGGTCTCCTGAAAACCTATCTCAACAGCGAAATCGACGAGCTCGACCGCAACGGCGTTCGGATCGACTATATCGGTGACTGGCGCGCGCTCCCGGCCGAGCATGTGAAGCTCTTGGAGGGTGCCAAGGCGCGGACGACCGACAATAGCGGCCTAAGACTGGTAATCGCCCTCAATTACGGTTCGCGGGCCGAGATCGTCGACGCCGCCCGCGCCTTGGCGGACGACGTCGCCGCTGGTCGCATGTCGGTCGGCGATATCGATGAAGATGCGATTTCCGCACGGCTCCATACAGCGGACCTTCCGCTCCCCGATCTGATTATCCGGACGTCGGGTGAAAAACGGCTCTCCAATTTTCTGATGTGGCAGGCGGCCTATGCTGAGCTTGTCTTCACACCCGTTCTCTGGCCCGACTTTCGGGGCGAGCACCTGACCGAGGCCTGCGAAGATTTCGCCCAGCGAGAGCGCCGTTTCGGTGGCCTCTGACGCGCAAATGGACAAGCCGACACCATCGCGCCAGTCGCTGCGCGTCAAGTTCAAGGATCTTTTGCCGCGTCTCGTTGTCGGGCTGCTTCTCATCGCCGTTGCGCTGTTCGGCGGCTGGCAGGGCGGCCTGTTCTTCGACTTCCTGATGGGCGCGGCGGCGCTTCTCATCTTCCGCGAATGGTCGCGAATGAAAAAGGCGAAGGGCAACAAGCGCGTACCCGGCTTCTTCGCTCTCGGCGCTGCCACCGTGCTTGCCGACGCCCAGCTGTTTCCACTCGCTTTCGTAGCGCTTGGTGCGGGTGTTCTCTGGTATGTGGTTCGCTTCAGGCCAAATGCGCTCGGCGTCCTTTATGCGGGTGTGCCGACAGTTTCGCTGATCTGGCTTCGGCAGGATGATGCCGGGATGGGCCTCCTCGTCTGGACACTCGCTGTTGTCTGGGCAACCGACGTCGGCGCCTATTTTGCGGGCCGAATTATCGGCGGTCCGAAGCTCGCGCCGCGTATCAGTCCGTCGAAGACTTGGGCTGGCCTCCTCGGGGGGATGGTCGCGGCAGCCGGCGCAGGCTGGGGCGTGAACCTGCTCTTTGCGCTCCCGTTCGATCCCGTCATGTCGGCGGGGCTCGCCGCGGTCCTCGCCTGCGTGGCGCAGGCGGGCGATTTTTATGAAAGCCATATGAAGCGGCAGGCAGGCGTGAAGGATAGTGGCCATCTGCTACCCGGCCATGGAGGCGTCATGGATCGCCTCGACGGCCTCGTCCCCGTCGCCGTCGTCGTCGCGAGCGCAGTCTGGCTGCAGGCAAACCTTTGAGCCGCTCCGTTTCGATATTCGGGGCCACGGGCTCCGTCGGTGAAAGTGCGCTTGACCTCATTGCGCACGAGCCCGATCGCTGGTCCGTAGACGTCGTCACCGCAAATAAGGATGCGGCGGGTTTGGCGGAAGCGGCGAAATCGTGCGGCGCCAAGCTTGCCGTCGTCGCCGACGAGGCGGCTTACGAGGAGCTGAAGGCCGCGCTGTCCGGAACGGGCATAGAGATTGCCGCCGGTACCGATGCGCTCGCGGACGCCGCTACGCATGAGGTCGACATCACCCTTGCAGCGATCGTCGGCGCGGCCGGTCTCGTGCCGACACTGAAGACGATCGAGCGTGGCGGCGATATCGCCGTGGCCAACAAGGAATCCCTCGTTTGTGCGGGTGACATTCTGACGGCCGCGGCGGCGAAGAGCGGGTCGCGCCTGCTTCCTGTCGACAGCGAACATAACGCCATCTTTCAGGTGTTCGACTTCGACGCGCCGGACAGTGTGCGCCGTATCATTATCACCGCGAGCGGCGGCCCCTTCCGCACGCTCACGACGGCTGAAATGCGCGACAAGACGCCCGAAGAGGCCGTCGCGCATCCGGTTTGGTCGATGGGCGCAAAGATCAGCGTCGACAGCGCCACCCTGATGAACAAGGGTCTCGAGATGATTGAGGCGGCTTGCCTGTTTCCCGTTGCGCCGGACGCCATCGACGTCGTCGTCCATCCGCAATCGACGGTTCACAGTTTTGTTGAATATGTCGACGGATCGATGCTGGCTCAGCTTGGGTCACCGGACATGAAGACGCCGATCGCCTACGCGCTTGCCTGGCCCGAACGCATCGACACACCCGTCGAATATCTCGATCTCGTAAAGCTTGCACGGCTGGACTTCGAGGCACCGGACGAGGAGCGGTTTCCGGCCCTCAAACTGGCCCGTCACGCCATGACCGCGCGGGGCGTCGCGCCCATCGCCCTTAATGCGGCGAACGAAGTTGCGGTCGCGGCTTTCCTCAGTAAGCGTGTCGGCTTCCTTGATATTGCCGCCATCGCCGCCGATGTAATGGCGGACATGGGAGACGAGCAAGTCGATGGCCTCGACGCGGTCATCGCCTGCGATGGGGAGGCTCGGCGCCTGGCGGAAGCGGGCGTAGCGAAACGGGAATTGTAGATGGATCAGTTTGAACAGCCCGGTTTCCTGTTCACCGTCCTGATGTTCGTCCTGATGATCGGCCCGCTCGTCTTTGTGCACGAGATGGGCCATTATTTGATGGGCCGCTTCTTCGGGACGAAGGTCGAGAGTTTCTCGATCGGCTTCGGTACGCAACTGGCGGGCTGGACCGACCGGCGTGGGACAGTCTGGAAACTTTCCGCGCTTCCTCTTGGCGGCTATGTGAAGTTTGCCGGTGACGCGAATGCGGCAGGCGCGGGTTCCGACGGTCTCGAGGATGTGCCGGACGCCGAGCGCGCCGACTATTTCGCGTTCAAACCCATATGGCAACGCGCGCTGATCGTCGTCGCTGGCCCGGCAATCAATTTCCTGTTCGCGATTCTCATTTTCGCGGTGTTCATTGGCATTTACGGACAAAGGCTGACGCCTGCGGTTATCTCGCAAGTCTTGCCGGATACACCCGCAGCGTTGGCCGGTTTGCAAGCTGGCGACCGGATCGCGCAGATCGACGGCGATGACGTCGCGCGTTGGGAAGACCTGGTGCAGACGGTCCGCATCAATCCGGACACGCGCCTAAATCTGACCGTCGAACGTGACGGCGGCCTCATCGACCTCCCGATCACCACGGCGACGCTGCAAGAGGTCGACCGCTTCGGCAATAGCTATCGCATCGGCCGGATCGGCGCGGGCGCGGCGGAAATGGTCTTCGTCGAGCGCGGGCCCTTGGAAAGCGTCTGGTACGCGACCGAAGAAGTTTACGACCTCACGATCTCCATGGCCAAAACGCTCGGCCAGCTCATCACTGGGCGTCGTGCGTTGGATGAGCTTGGCGGCCCCCTTAAGATCGCGCAGATTTCAGGGCAGCAGGCGTCGCTCGGCATTGCTTCCTTCGTTTCGCTGATGGCGCTCATTTCGGTCAATCTCGGCTTCATCAATCTCCTGCCAATTCCGATGTTGGATGGCGGTCATCTCGCGCTTTATGCAGCGGAAGCCGTCCGCGGCGGCAAACCGCTTCCGGAACAGGCGCAACAATGGGCGTTTATGGGCGGTTTTGCTCTGGTCGTCTCTTTCATGGTGGTCGTCACCTTCAATGACCTTGCGTCCTTCGGTCTCTGGGGGCATGTGCTCGACTTGATCGGGTGACCGTCTGTTACGCTCGCGTACACTCGCGGTACGGCAGGGTCGCTGACGGCGTTTTGGGGTAAACATGCGAAGTTATCAGTCCGCCCGGAAGCGGCTCGTGTCCGGCCTGCTTCTCGGCACCACTTGTCTTTTGATCCCGGGCCTCGCGCTTGCGCAGGACACGGATGCGGAGGTTGTCGAAACGACACCCGAAGCGCCGCCGACGGACGCGTTTGCTGACCCCCTGCCCAATCCTGTCCCAGCGCCTCCGGAAAATGATGCGTCTGCCCCTCCGGCAGCTGAAGATACATTATCGGTCGAGGGCGATGTCGCGCCGCTCACCACGCGCCGTGTCCGTTCGGTTACGATTCAGGGTAATGAGCGGCTCGAGCCGGAAACGGTTGCCTCATATGTCGGTTTGTCTGCGGGTGAGGAATATGACCGAAACCGCCTCGATGAGGCGCTGAAGGATCTTTACGAAACCGATCTCTTCGCGGACGTCACCATTCGTGATCGTGGCGGCGACCTCTTGATTGAGGTCCAGGAGAACCCGGTCGTCAACCGGATCATCCTCGAGGGCAATAGCCGGGTGAAAGAGGACAAGATCGCGCCGGAAATCCGGCTCGCCCCGCGCCAGATCTTCACCCGCGCAAAGGCCCGTAGCGATGTGGCGCGTATCATTGAACTTTATCGTCGCCAGGGTCGCTTTGCCGCCAGCGTCGATCCGCAGATCGTCCCACTCGATCAGAACCGCGTCGACGTGGTGTTCGAGATCCAAGAGGGACCGAAATCGAAGGTTCGCCGCATCAATTTCCTCGGGAACGAGGAGTTTTCGGACGGAGACCTGCGCGGCGAGATCGCGACGCGCGAAGCGAAATGGTTCCGCCTCTTCACATCAAATGACACCTACGATCCCGACCGGTCGGCCTATGACCAGCAGGTTCTGCGCCAGTTCTATTTGACCGAAGGCTATGCCGACTTCCGTGTCGTTTCCTCCGTCGCCGAGTTGACGCCTGATAACAAGGATTTCGTCGTCACCTACGTCGTCGAGGAAGGCGAGCAGTACACATTCGGCGAAGTCGATTTCGATTCAGAGATCCGCGACATTCGTGAGGAAACGTTCAGCCAGCTGATTCCGATCAAGGATGGCGATACGTACAACGCGAAGCGGATCGAGGACACGATCACGTCGCTTCAGGAGACGGCGGGCCTCCTTGGTTACGCATTCGCCGACGTTCAGCCGCAGTTCGTCCGCAATCGCGACACGCTAACGATGGATGTGACTTTCGTTATCCGTGAGGCGCCGCGCGTCTACATCGAACGCGTCGACATCAACGGTAACGTCATCACCCGCGACAAGGTCGTTCGCCGGGAGTTCCGGCTGGTCGAGGGCGATGCCTTCAATACGTTCAAGTTGAAACGGACGCAGGCCCGCATCCAGTCGCTCGGCTTTTTCCAGGAACAGCTGGAGATCGAGCAAAAGCCCGGTTCCGGCCCGGATAAAGTCATCCTCGAAGTAAATGCTCAGGAACAGGCAACAGGTGAGTTGCAATTATCGGCTGGTTTCTCCAGCCTTGAACGCTTCTTGGTCTCCGGTTCGATCCGACAGCGCAATTTTCGCGGTCTTGGACAGGAACTTCGCGCCTCGGCTAATCTGTCGCAGTTTTCGAACTCGATCGATGTTGGCTTTACCGAGCCTTATCTTTTTAATCGAAATCTCGCGCTCGGTTTCGACCTGTTTCGCCGCGACCTGAACAATTTCAGTTTCACCGGAAATGGCGATCGCAACACGACCTACGAGCAGACGACGATCGGTGGTCAGGTCCGCACCGGCTTCCCCATCACCGAATTTCTGTCCGCGTCTCTTCGCTATAACCTTCAGCAAGACGACATCTCGCTCGATCGCAGTCAGTTCTTCCGTGATTTCGATGACAACGGGACGCTCGATGATGACGAGTGCGATCCATTGCGGGCGGGCCGTTTCCTTTGCGACGCTATCGGTAGCCGCACGACGTCCGCAGTCGGCTTTTCGATCGCATATGACGACACGGACAACCGGATAAGGCCCTCGCGCGGGCAGCGCGTCGTCGTCAGTCAGGATATCGCGGGTCTCGGCGGCATCAAATATCTTCGTTCTCGCGTCGACGCCGACAAATACTGGCGGATAGGCCGGTCGAACTTCATTTTAAATGTCGGCGTCGAGGGCGGCTTCATCACCGGCTATGGTAACGACGACATCCGCATCAACGACCGCTTCTTCCTTGGTGAACCGCAAATGCGCGGCTTCGATATTCGCGGTGTCGGTCCGCGCGTCACGCGCACCGGGTTCATACCGGTCGATGAGGGGACAGAGGGCGCAATTCCAGTCGAAAACCTGTTCGTCGGCGGGACGCTCGTGGAGAACGGTTTCATCGCGCTTTCGGACGATCCTCGTTTCGAGCAGGACGACGCTCTCGGCGGCGAAGCCTATTATCTCGGGCGCGCAGAGCTTCAGATCCCGCTTGGCACTGGACTTGCCGAGCTCGGCATCCGTCCGTCCGCTTTTGTTGATGTCGGCGCTCTCTGGGATGTTGATTTCGATCCGGCGACGGAGCTGATCAATCAGGAGGTCTTTGAGACCGAGAGCACCGACGCCGACGGCAATCCTATCACCTTGCGAACTCCCGGGTTCCGCGAGGAGTTTTTCGGCGATTCGCCAAGCCCTCGCGTTTCTGTCGGCATCGGTGCGTCCTGGAACTCGCCGTTCGGGCCGTTCAGGTTCGATCTTGCCAAGGATGTGCTATCCGAGCCGGGTGATGACACCCAACTCTTCCAGTTCAATGTAGGGACGACTTTCTAATGACCATCAAAC
>JBAUIQ010000454.1:0-2064 GCA_049683075.1 Pacificimonas sp. | reverse complement strand
GCGCGTGCCGCGCTGGCCGATCGGCCCGAACAGTCGGCAACTTATGCAATCGATGCGGATTTGGAGGCGCATGGCTGGACGGAACTGATCGAGCAGTCACGCACGGGGGTCGTGTCCTTCGAGGGCGGTCTGCTCGCCATCGTGCCAACCCCCGCCGGGACGACAATCGATATCGACGGCGAGCTGTCACCTGTCGACCTTGCCGCGGCGGGGGTCGCGGCCGCCGCCCGCGCCATCTGCCGACTCGGCTTGGGCGGCTCGATCTTGATCGACATACCCGGCGTAACGGGGAAGGCAGAGCGCCAGGCTGTCGCCGAGCGCTTCGATGACGTCATGACGCCCCCCTTCGAACGGACCGCCATTAACGGCTTCGGCCTGCTGCAGGTCGTCCGCCCGCGCCTCCGCCCCTCGCTGATGGAACTGGTGCAGAACCGCCCCGCCGAATCCGGCGGTCTCGATCTTCTCCGCCGTGCCGAGCGTGCCGCCGGCGTCCGCAGCCTCGAGCTGCGGGCCGGTCAGGCCGTCCGAGACTGGCTTGCAGCCCGTCCGCAGTATCTTGCCACGCTCGAACGCATCGTCGGCGCCCATGTCGCCTTGAAAGCGCACGGATCCCACCCCTTATGGTGGGGCGATGTCCATGGACTTTAAACAAAAGGCGCGCGCTGACCGCCCCGCCCGCTGCCCCATTTGCAAGGCCGCGACTGCGACCGCGCACAAACCTTTCTGTTCGAAAGTGTGCCGCGACCGCGATCTCCTCAAATGGCTTGGTGAAGACTACCGCGTGCCTGTCGCGCCTGAAGAAGAACCGGCGGGTGAACGCGAAAGCTAACCCGCTGGACAGCAGGTCCGCGCACGCCTAATAGCCCGGCCTTCGCGGCAGCGAGCCCGTGCCCGGGTAGCTCAGTTGGTAGAGCATACGACTGAAAATCGTAGTGTCGGCAGTTCGATTCTGTCCCCGGGCACCACTGACTGCGTCAGGGCCGTGTGATCTTACTTGCAGGGTTTTCCACCACGGCCGCCGCCGCCTCTTCGACGGCTTCTGCGGGCGTGAAACCGGACGCACGCGCCATCTCCACCGCATCGTCGAAAGTCGTGCCGCAGTAAACCGGCACGCCGACTGCTTCGATCGCTGCCAGCCGCTCGCCATTGGGACCATCGCGGCAAGTGCCTGAGACATCGCGAATGAAGACGCCTGCCACACTGTCCGGAAAGTCCGCGACGACCCGCGCATAGACTTCGACGTCCTGCTGGCCATTGTCGCCGATCAGAAGGAAGCGGAAGTTCGGATAGAAAGCCAGGATGCGCTCGATGGCGGCAACCTTGTGCGTGTCGTGCCCGCTGGCGATGAACTTGGCGCTGTCGATGCCGTAATCCTTCAGGAACATCGGACCGTGCGGAATGTCGTTGAGGTCCATGAACTCGGTAATGAAGCCGTATAAATTCCAGGGACTGGACGAGACGTAGAAGACCGGCCGCTTCGGCGCCTGGTGATCGACGACCAGCATCTTGTAGAGCTTTGACGCGCCCGGAACGGCCAATCGATCTTCCGGTTGATGCACCAGCACCCGCCGCCAGTTCTTTAGGAAGTTCGTCGCCCCTGTTTCGACGACTGTGTCGTCGATGTCGGAGATCACGCCAAGTTTTCGTTGGCGCCCGGGGGCGAGAACCGGCGCGGTGATGCGCGAGCGGTGCATTTCCCTGTCTGGACAGCTAAGCGCCACCTCTTCCCATGTCGTCTCATCGGGAAGGGCGTGGCCGGACAAGGGCACCCTGAAATGAAAATAGCCTTCGGCATCGCTTACCGCTTCGTGTCGTCCGCCATAGCCATCCATGGCGACCTTCACACCTGGAACCTCGTCCGATTCGTAGATCGCCAGCATGGCGCGGAAACGCGACCATGTCGTCTGGCCGGGATCGAGAGGCTCACGAAATTCGACGATCCGACCGGACAAGCGCATTTCGTACTCGTTGCGGTAGCCGGCATAAACGAGCATCCGCAGCGCTTTTCCGTCCAGCCGATCGCCGCCATAGCGCGCCTTGTCCATCGCATCTTCGATCCCGACG
>JBAUIQ010000453.1:0-3003 GCA_049683075.1 Pacificimonas sp. | reverse complement strand
CCGGCATCCGCATAAGCGCGCAGGTCGAACCGCGCGCCGCCGCCTGCTAGGCCCCCCGCAGCGCGGATTTGGAAAGCATCGCGCGCTGGACCGTCGATGGCTATCCGACGCTCGACGGCGACCATCGGTTTCCCATTTCCGAAGGGACGCCAACTCGCGCCGACGGTCGCCTCCGCCACGGCATCGGCCCCTGCTTGCGCTGGGGTGTGAACAAGGCGGGCTTCGAGGTCGACCGGGCGGCGAGCGACCGGATCTATGCGATAGGCGGCGCCAATGCCGAGCTGCGCACCGGCGAAGCCAGGACCGTCGCGCGTCAATCCAACCGCGCCTGTGCCGTCCCTTGCCACTCCATAAGCATTGAACCGCCATTGCTTTTCGAGGGCCGACAATTCGGCGCGCCAAAGGTCAGCTCGGGGATCGCCAGCTTGCTGCTCGAGTGCTTGGCCGAATTGCAGTCGAGCTTCGCGACGATCATTCTGCGCCAGCGCGCGGTAAGCCGCAGCCGCAAAATCGAATTTTGGCTCGATCGGCTTTGCAACATCCATCTGAGGCGGGGCGGGTGTTCTGGGAGCTGCGAGCTGCGGGGACTGGGTCGGTATTTGGGAGGTCTGGGCACGGTCTACAGCTTCGTCCAACGCGGCCAGCTGTGCAGTTCGCCTTGAATTTCTAGCTGTGAGGTCAACGACGCGATCGGACCTGATCGTCGCGTCAGGCGAGGACGATCCGGCCAATGCCGTCATATTTAGCCTGGGTTCCTCTTCGCCCTTACTAATGTCGGTTCGAGCTGTTTGTGTGGGGTCGGCTTCCCGTTCCGCGACTGGTTCTAGCCCCGCCAGCAGCGTCGTGGTGGCATCGAAGGCGGCGACGCTGCGCCAGAGAAGCCAGCCGAGCAGAACAGCAAGAAACAGGGAAAGACCGATGACGGGACGCATGGGTCAGCGCTCGTTCGGCTCGGACGGGAACCGGTGCGCAGTCTTGTCCCAGGTCAGGAAACGGCCTCTGAACAGAAGGCCAAGATAGCGGCGGGTGGCGCGGCGTGCGGCGAGGATCGCGATCATGTTCGCGATGAAGGTACGCGGGATGGAAAGCAGCCCTTCGAGAACCCCGTAGACGCGGCCCGTGAACCACGCCCTAGTGGCGAGCCGCCATACGAGGAGGCCGAGCGTGATCATCAATATTTTGGCGAGACCGCTATCCGCCGCGACGATTGGCGGGAAATTCGAAAGAGACGGTAGAAACGCCCGGGCCACGAAAGCTGCAAGGGCCAGCAGCGCAGCGATATATCCAATGAGAAGCATCAGCGCGTTCGGAATTGCCTTCCGGTCGCGCAGGAACATGTAACGGTCGGCAAGACTGCCTCGCCATCCGAGTGTTTGCCATCCCTGGAATACGATGCCGACGAGCCACCGCGTCTTCTGTCTGATGGCGGCCTCCAATGTATCCGGGAAATGCTCTCGTGTGGCCACCGCTCGACGCCGCCGCTGGTGTCCCGCCTCTGGAAGAATGACGAATGCACCACGCCCGCCGCGCGAAAGATGAATGCCAAGATCATAGTCTTCGGTCAGTGCGTCCGGGTTGAATGGCGCCCCGTTTCTTTCCGCGGCTATGGCGGCCAGCGCGTCCCGTTCGAAAGCACAGGCGACCCCAGCCGATGGCAGGGCCGCGCCCAGCGCTTCCCGGACCGGCAGGACCTTTCCGTGATGTTCTGCGAATTCGTCGGCGTAGTGACCGCTGATCCAGCGCGAACTATCGTCGCGGACGGGAACGACGGGCAGCTGAACCATCGACTTTCGCGGAATGAGGTGGTCGAAGACCTTGAGTTCCATCGGATGGACGAGGTCTTCTGCGTCATGAAGGACGATGGCCTTGAACCTCCCGCGATCGGCTTCTTCGGCAAGCATGGCGCGCCAGAGATGGTTCAGGCAATCCGCCTTGGTTGTCGGACCGCCGCGCGACGTGGTGACGGGTCGTAGCCGCGGATCGTGCAGGTTCTGAACGACTGCTGTCGTTTCCTCATCGTTCGGGTAAAGGCCTACGAAGATGACGTAATTCCGGTGGTCGAGCGTCCCGAGGAGTGTTGTCAGCATCTGTCCGATCACCGCCGCCTCATCCCACGCGGGGACGAAGATCGCGAAGCGGCCGGGAGTTTTGGGCTCGGGAATGTCAACCACCGACCAGCGCTTGTCACGCCGATAGACGGTCAGCGATCGGCGGATGCGCGACCAAATGTAGACGACGTCCACGAAAAGTTCGTCCGCGCCCGAGATGAGAAAACCGAGCGCGGCCAGCAGCAACAGCTCGCGCGTTATGACCCAGACCCACGCGGCCAGTTCGATTTCCCACCCCATATTGCCGCTATGCCGTTTCCTTGCGGCTGGTGCGTCGCTAATCGTGCCCGCTATGCGACAATATCTCGACCTGATGCGAACCGTCCTCGAGACGGGCGCGGTCCGCGGCGACCGTACGGGGACCGGCACGCGCGGCGTTTTCGGCTACCAGATGCGCTTCGATCTCGCGGACGGCTTCCCCATGCTGACGACCAAGAAGCTGCACCTGAAAAGCATCGTTCACGAGTTGCTCTGGTTCATCGCGGGCGACACCAACATCCGTTATCTGCAGGAAAACGGCGTTCGTATTTGGGACGAGTGGGCCGACAAGGACGGCGAACTTGGGCCCGTCTATGGCAAGCAATGGCGGCGCTGGGAAACGGCGGATGGCGAGGTCGTCGACCAGCTGTCGAACGTTGTTGAGCAGATCCGCACCAATCCGGAATCGCGTCGGCTGATCGTCAGTGCCTGGAACCCGGGCGAAGTCGACTCGATGGCGCTGCCGCCCTGTCACTGCCTGTTTCAATTCTACGTCGCGAACGGGCGGCTGTCCTGTCAGCTCTATCAGCGCAGCGCCGATATATTCCTCGGCGTGCCCTTCAACATCGCGAGCTATTCGCTGCTCACCATGATGATTGCGAAGGTGGCGGGCCTCGAACCGGGCGACTTCGTTCAC
>JBAUIQ010000452.1:0-10655 GCA_049683075.1 Pacificimonas sp. | reverse complement strand
GGAAGTCGGCCATCGTCCACTCTTCGCCGATGCCGCAGACATGGCGGGCGAAGTTGGCGATCAGCTTGTGGCCGTCGGGGGTGTGGACGACTTCGGGATGAAACTGCACGCCGTAGAAGCGCTTCTTGTCATTGGCGATGACGGCGAAGGGCGCTCCGTCCGAACTGGCGACGATGCGAAAGCCGTCGGGCAGGTCGTCGACCTTGTCGCCATGGCTCATCCAGACCTGATGTCGCTCGCCCGGCGACCAGAGGCCGTCGAAAAGGGGGCATTCCTCGTCGATGTCGATGAACGCGCGCCCGAACTCGCCCATGTCGGCATTTTGGACGCTGCCGCCGAGCTGGTTCACCATGACCTGCTGGCCATAGCAGATGCCAAAAACGGGAATGCCCGCTTCCAGGCATTTCTGCGGGATGCCGGGGGCACCTGCGTTGGTAACGCTGTCGGGCCCGCCGGAGAGAATGATGCCCTTCGGTTGCAACCGGTCAAAGGCCTCGTCAGCCTTCGAATATGGCGCGATTTCGGAATAAACGCCGGCCTCGCGAACGCGGCGAGCGATGAGCTGGGTCACCTGGCTGCCGAAATCGACGACCAGGATGGTTTCTGCGGGGGTGACGGTCATGGGCGGGATGTATGGACCGACCCGTAGAGAGTCTAGGCGCGAAGGCCGCTAATTTCAGGCGGCGCCTTGGAACCGGAAACCGGTGACGACGCCGTCGCCTGCAAAGCAAGTAAAGGCAGCGGTCTCACGTCTTTCGCTGCGGTTGTCGGCAATGTCGACGGCGCCGGCGACTTCATAGTCCTCGCCCCCACGCGCCACGCGGTCGATGCGGATCAGGCGGGCATCGGCACCGTAACGTCCGCCGAGGGCTTCGGCCTCACGCGCGCAGGCATCAACGGCGGCACGTTCGGAAGGGAAGCGGCGGTCGTAATCCGGGTCTGCAGCGCCCCAGTCACCCGCCGGGCCTGCGCCGTAGACCGGGCGATCATCGACCCCGTCGACATCATAATCGGGTTCGGGATAGGGCGCTGGCGGCACCGGTTCACCTTCGCGCTCGTCACGTTTGTTCTTCGCACTGTTGGCGACAGCAATGATGCCGCCGAGGACGGCCGCGCCGATGATGGCATCGCCAAGGTCGAAACCGCCGCCACGATGCTTGTGATGCCGATGATAGCGATGCGCGTCCGCCGCCGTGGCGACGCTTGATGCGACGAGGATGCCGATGAGAAACAGGCGGAGCGCGGTGAACATGTCGATTGCCCTTCGAATTGCGAGCGGTCCCAGCTTGCCCCGGAGGTGGACCGGATTGCCTGTATGTTTGCTGAACCGGACCCGGTGGGTCACAGCGGAGTCACAGCCGTTTGGCGCCAAGCCTCTCGGGGCGGGTTACGCCCGGGTTACACACGCGCGTTGCGTTCAGGTGCCGCTCGGCGCGGCCCGCACGCCGATAGTCGGCCAAGGACGCCGATCATGAACCCATCGCTCGCCTGTTCCCATTGCGAGATGCCCGCCTCTTCGCCGAACAGATACTGGCACGAACCATTCAGCGCACGTTCGATGCAGGCATCGGTCAGCACGTCTTCGGCAAGACCGAGCGCCTCGTCCCACGCCCGCTGGAACATCGCGCCCTTGGGACTGCGGCGGAACCGGTAAGCGGATGTTCGGCTCATTCCCGCGAAGGCGGCGGCGCTCGACACACAGCCGGTCGCGCCGAGTTTCGTGATGAAGAGCTCCTGACGAATTTTGGTCCAGCGCTGCGGGTGGCCGGCGGGAAGCGGGCAGGTACGGGGGTTCTGGTCGCGGGGTGGTTGCATGGGTGAACCTCTCGTATGTCGGAAAGGCGCACTAGTAGACAGAGAATTTCCTACATTCCAAGGTGCCCTGACGTCGGTAAGGGCGACGGCATCATTTCAGCGGCGACCAGTCATCGAGGCGCAAGCCGTCGATGTCCTCGAAATCGCGCATATTGGTCGTCGCAAGCCGCATGTTCGCGGCTAGCGCCATCGCGGCAATCGCGCGGTCGATGATCTTCCGCCGGGCGAACCTGGCCTGGGTGATGATGCGGCGATAAATATCGACATGCTCGGGTAGCAGTGGAAGAACCCGGAAGGCCGGGAGCAGCGCATCCAGACGCGCGCGGCGTAACGGATCGCTCGCCGCGCCGCCTTCCAGTTCGATCAGCGTCAGAACCGAGACCGCCGGGACCGCGTCGAGCGCCGCGAAGCGTCTGGTAATGGAAACATCGCCGTCGCGAATGTGAATAACGACATTCGTGTCGAGGAGGATGCTCACAGTCCGGGACGGTCCGGAAACACATCGGCATCGCGCGTTTCGACGGCGTCCGGTTTCGGCAGCGCGGCAAGCGCGGACAGCGCGTCGCCGATCCGTCTCCTCGCCTCCTCGGCGGCGGCCTTCGGACGGATGGTGATCGTATCGCCTTCACGCTGGATAACGACGGGAGTGTCGCGGCCAAAGGCGACAGACTTCGGCAGTCGCACAGCCTCGCTATTGCCACTACGGAAGGTTTTGCTGGTGATCGTCGTCATTAGTTGGATTCCGAAGGCCGAGACGCTTTGTGAATACGCGTGTATACGGCAATGTTCCGACCGGCGCAACAGAGGTTTGCTTCGTACCCACTAGAAAGCCCCCACGGTCATTCGGCGATTCGGTTTGTCATAGTCGGAAACGGGTGGGCATCCGACTGTCTACTTTTACTCACTCGCCTTCAAACATGGTACGCCCGAAGCAAATCCATGATTTCAGAGTGGTTCGAAACGACGACTGCTGCGCCACTGGCCTTTAGCCGACCGCACAAGCCGGGATCGGCATGGCCGCCACCAACGAATCCGATGGGTATCATGTTCGCTGCTCGCGCCGCCAACACTCCATTCACGCTGTCCTCAATCACCGCGCATCGCTCTGGCTGCGCTCCGAGTTGTTTTGCTGTATGCAAAAATAGGTCAGGGGCGGGCTTCCCCATTTTTACATCATCGGCTGAGTAGATATGGGGAGAAAAGAGCTGGAAAAGGCCCGTGATTTTAAGCTTCCGGATCAGCTTTTCGATTGGCGCTGAAGAGCCGACGGCTACGCCTCCGGAAAATGCATCAACAAGTCGATCCACGCCTTCGAGAGCTTGCAGTTCGCTTTCTATCCTCGGCCAGACGCGCTCGTGCAATCTAATAGCGAAGTCGGACGGAAATTCGCCGCCCATGTTCTCCGAGAAATCCTCTGCAAGTTCCGAGTAGAAATCTGCGTTCGACAATCCGACGAACCGAGAAAGATACACTGAGTGATCGTATTTCAATCCAATTTCGGCAAGCAGCTCTTGCTCGACGGCGATATGGATTGCCTCAGAATCAACCAGCACTCCGTCGCTATCGAAGATCAGCGCTTCAAGGTCTAAGGTCGACATGCCATGGCCCTACTCACTACGGGAGTGATCGCCAACTAGCACACTCTATAAAGGAGTTAATCGTAAGGACGGCTTTCGTTGAGCGCTGCCTCTATGCCGATGTCCGAAACTGGGTCATTAACGGACCTGAACTCCGACCGGCTCATATCTTCGAAAAACTTGCCAGTACGCCTCGCCAGCTTTCTGGCAACGCAACCGGCTTCCGTGTTTCCCGGTCTACATAGACGTGGATGAAGAAGCCTTCCGCCGCGGCGTCATCGGCGCCTTCGGCGAAGATTCCGATTTCGTAGCGGACGCTGGAGGTGCCGAGGTTGGCGACGCGGATGCCGGCTTCGACAGTTTGCGGGAACGCGAGGGGGGCGGCGTAGCGGCAGCCGGTTTCGACGACGAGGCCGATCATGTCGCCATGCTCGATGTCGAGGAGACCGGCTTCGATGAGGTGGGCGTTCACGGCCGTGTCGAACCAGCTGTAATAGGTGACGTTGTTGACGTGGCCATAGACGTCGTTGTCGGCCCAGCGGGTTGGGATGGTGCGGAAGACGGGATAGGCGCGGCGGGAGCGGAGCGGCTCGCGGCTCATGCGGTCAGCCTCACAGCGCCGCCGCGTACAGCCGCCGCGCGTCCTCCCGCGTGATGTCGCACGGATTGTTGATGAGGAGGCGCTCCTGTTTCATCGCTTCGTCCGCGAGGAGGTCGAGATGCGACGCTTCGACGCCGACGTCCGCCAGACGAGGACTGAGCCCTGTATCGGCGGCAATCGACTGCATCTCCGCGACAAAGCCAGCGGCGCGCGCTTGGGTGCCCTCCGCACCGAGTTTCGGGTTCACCTCGATAGCAAGCTCGGCGTAAAGCTCGCGGGCGGCGTTCATATTGTGACCGAGGACGTGCGGCAGCATCAGCGCGTTCGACAGGCCATGGGGCACATGGAAATGGCCGCCGAGCGGATAGGCCAGCGCGTGAACGCCTGCGACGGGCGCGTTCGAAAAACTGACCCCGGCGAAATGCGCGCCGAGCAGCATTGCTCCGCGGGCCTCCCGATCGTTCGGCTCGTCGCAGGCCGTGCGGATGTTCGCGGACAGGATGCGCAGCGCCTCCCGTGCCAGTGCATCCGACAACGGGTTCTTCAGCCGTTTCGATGTGTAAGCCTCAATGGCGTGAACCATTGCGTCGATGCCGGTCGCGGCCGTCACATGCCGCGGCAGGCCGACGGTCAATTCCGCGTCCAGGATCGCCCAGTCCGCATATAGTGTCGGCGAGACGATGCCCTTTTTCTCCGCGCCGCCAACGGTCAGGATCGCGATCGGCGTTGCCTCGGAACCGGTGCCGGCCGTCGTCGGGATCAATATCAGCGGAAGACGCGATCCCGTCGCCATGTCGACGCCGTAGATATTCTCGAGCGCGTCCCCCGAACCGAGAAGACAGGCGACGGTTTTGGCGACATCCATCGGACTGCCGCCCCCAAAGCCGACGACGCTTGTGACGTTGGCGTCGCGGCCGACGGCCGCCGCCGCCTCGACCGTTGTCGCGCTCGGATCCGCTTCCACGTCCTCGAAGATAATGACGTGGCGGTCCTGTAGGGATTTCAGCGCCGCGTCTGCCAAACCAAGCGAGCGCACCGTGCCGTCGGTGACAAATAAGACCGGTCCGTCGGGGAGGTGTTCGACAAGGTCTTCGCTGCTGCCGGGGCCGGAATGCACACGCGGGCCGTATGTGAAACGAAAATCCTGAGTCATGGCCAAATCTTGTGCGGGAAAGCGAAGTCGCGCGCAAGCATCGCTCGGCCCATCGCAAATGCCGCACGGGCTCGCGACTCCGCAGTCCCGCGCCCCGGACTCCACGTCAAGATAATGTTAAGCCTTGAAACATAAGCTCGAGCGAAAGGGGCGATTCGTTTCGAGCACGGCGGTGGTACGTGAGCGTATAGGTGGGGAAGACAATGTTCGTCGAACAGACCAACGAGACATTCGAGCAGTCCGGGATCGAGGATGCCGAGGTCTGGCGCACGCTTCCGCTCACGAAACGGCCACAAACCGAAGACGACCGCCGCGCGCACGCGCTGGTCCGTTCCCTTGCCGGAGATATGCCGCTTCGCCTGGCATTGACCCGCCCCGATGACCGCCCTTCCCTCAGTAGCGCCGCGATGCGCCTCCGCCGCTTCGTTGGCTTTCATCCGGAACTCGCCGGTGCTGCGCTTTTCGATCGTGACGGTATCCTGATCGCCGCGAGCGATCTGCGCGCTTCGGGTAGCCGTATTGAGAGCGATCTTTTTTCGGCACGCATTAAGCGCTCACGCGACGGATTGAGCGACGACGTGGCCCTCGCCCGGTTCGTGTCACCTTTCGGCGGCGAAACGCTTCTCTTTTGCGATGTCGATTGCCCGCGTGGCGATCATAGCTGCGGCGTGGTTGTCGTTCGCCTGCGCTGACAAGCAGATAACAAAAAGGGCGGCGATCGAAAACACCGACCACCGCCCCTTTTTGTTTATACGCGAGCCGTCAGGCGGCTTCGTCGAAATCCTCATCGTCGGACATGACCGGGCCGGAATCCTGCCCTTTGGCCTCGGTGTCGCGATCGATAAACTCGATGATCGCCATCGGTGCGGAGTCGGACTGGCGCATACCAAGCTTCAGAACGCGGGTGTAGCCGCCCGGACGGTCGGAATAGCGGTCGGCGAGAACGTCGAACAGCTTCTTCAGCTGGGTTTCGTCCATCAGGCGCGACATGGCGAGGCGGCGATTGGAAAGGCCGCCCTTCTTCGCCAGCGTTACGAGCTTCTCGACATAGGGACGAAGCGCCTTGGCCTTCGGAACCGTCGTCTTGATCTGCTCATGCTTGATGAGCGCGGCCGCCATGTTGCGCAGAAGCGCTGTGCGGTGGCTAGAGGTGCGCTGAAGTTTCCGTTGTCCGTGACGATGACGCATGGGTCATTTCCTTTCGTTCGTAAGGGGGCCGTATGAGGTACCCCAGTACAGGCGCGCCGACTGGCCCGCCCGGTGCGTTTAGCCGAGAAGATCCTGTTCCATCTTCTTTGCCATTTCCTCGATATTCTCCGGCGGCCAGCCCGGCAGTTCCATGCCGAGACGAAGACCCATCGAAGAGAGGACTTCCTTGATTTCGTTAAGTGACTTACGGCCGAAGTTCGGCGTGCGGAGCATCTCCGCCTCCGTCTTCTGCACGAGATCGCCGATGTAGATGATGTTGTCGTTCTTCAGGCAGTTCGCCGAGCGGACCGACAGTTCGAGCTCGTCGACCTTCTTCAGGAGGAAGCGATTGACCTGGTCGTCATTGTCCTCTTCCGCGGTCGCGGCGGTGGACGGAGCAGCCTGGATGGCGCTCGGCTCCTCGAAGTTGATGAACAGCGCCAGCTGGTCCTGAAGGATGCGCGCGGCATAAGCGACGGCATCGTCCGGCTTTACCGTGCCATCGGTCTCCACGGTGAGGAGCAGGCGGTCATAATCAAGTTCTTGGCCGACACGGGCGTTCTCGACCTTGTAGCTGACGGTCTTCACCGGCGAATAGAGCGAGTCGACCGGGATGAGGCCGATCGGCGCGTCCGCAGCGCGGTTGAGCGCGGCAGCGCTGTAGCCCTTGCCCGAATTCGCCGTCAGCTCGATGTTGAGGCTGGCGCCGTCGTCGAGGTGGCAGATGACGTGATCGGGGTTCATGATCTCCATGTCGCTGGAAACCGTGATCTGACCGGCCTTCACTTCGCCCGGACCCGTCGCGGAAAGCTGAAGACGCTTCTGCTCCTCGCCCTCCATCTTGAGCGCGATCTGCTTCACATTGAGGACGATATCGGTGACGTCCTCGCGAACGCCGGGCAGCGAGGAGAATTCATGCAGCGCGCCGTCGAGCTTGATCGACGTGATGGCGGCACCCTGGAGCGAGGACAGAAGGACGCGGCGAAGCGCATTGCCCAGCGTCAGCCCAAAACCACGCTCGAGCGGTTCGGCGACGAACGTCGTCCGGCTGGCGGTCGACTGGCCCTTGGTTTCGAGCTCGGTGGGTTTGGTGAGTTCCTGCCAGTTCTTTGCGTTGACGGCCATATGTACAAATCCCTTCGGGAAACTTCTCGGTGATCGCTGCCCTGCCCCCTTGGACAGTTCAGCGAGCGGGGTGATGAGGCGCGCGTCCGCGCCTCGCCCCGAATTCAGACGCGGCGGCGTTTCGGCGCGCGAACGCCGTTATGCGGGATGGGTGTCACGTCGCGGATCGCAGTGATCGTGAACCCGATTGCGCTGAGAGCGCGAAGGGCGGACTCACGACCGGACCCCGGTCCGCGAACCTCGACCTCGAGCGTGCGCATGCCATGCTCCTGTGCCTTGCGGCCCGCATCCTCGGCGGCGACCTGCGCGGCGTAGGGTGTCGACTTCCGGCTACCCTTAAAGCCCATCATGCCGGCGGAGGACCAGCTGATCGCATTGCCCTGGGCATCGGTGATGGTCACCATCGTGTTGTTGAAGCTGGCGTTCACATGCGCGACGCCAGAGGTGATGTTCTTGCGTTCGCGCCGGCGGACGCGACCTGGTTCTTTTGCCATGGTTCGGATCCGTCCTTACTTCTTTTTGCCGGCGATCGGCTTCGCCTTGCCCTTGCGGGTGCGGGCGTTGGTGTGCGTGCGCTGACCGCGGACCGGAAGGCCTTTGCGGTGACGCAGGCCGCGATAGCTGGCGAGGTCCATCAGGCGCTTGATGTTCATCGACACATCGCGACGCAGGTCACCCTCGACCTGATAGTCGGTGTCGATCTTCTCGCGGATCTGGATAACTTCCTGCTCGGTCAGGTCCTGGACCCGGCGATCGCGCGGAATTTTAAGCGTTTCAACGATATCGAGCGCGGAGGTGCGCCCAATGCCGTGAATATAGGTAAGGGCGATTTCGACGCGCTTGTTCGTCGGAATGTTAACGCCCGCAATACGTGCCACGAATATAGTCTCCTCGGCTCCACGGGATCAGCCGGGCGGGCCATCCCATCTCATCGCGTTGTCGGATCCCGGAAAACGCATAAATCCGGCAGGCGCAATAGATGCACCGCCGGACCTCTATCCGTTCGGGATGAGCGTCAGATAAGTAGCGACTCGCCGGGTGTCAACAGCCCCGACCGCAATGTCTTAGGCGTCAAGAACGGCCGCGATGCTGGCCTCGACCTCGTCCATGGTCCCCATGCCATCGACGCGGGTCACCATGTTCCGGGCCTCGTAGATCGGAAGAATGGGCGCAGTCTTCTGCCGATACTCCGCAAGACGGGTCCGAACCGTTTCGGCATTGTCGTCGGGGCGGCGCTTGAAGGCATTCGCGCCGCAGACATCGCATACATTCTCGATGGCGGGACGCTTATGCCGGTCGTGGTAGCCTTCGCCGCAGTTCGAGCAGGTGAAACGACCCTCGACCCGATCGACGAGCGCTTCTTCGTCGATGGAAAGTTCGATGACGTGATTAAGGGTCATGCCCTTTTCGGTCAGGATCGCGTCGAGATGTGCGGTCTGAACTTCCGTTCGCGGGTACCCGTCCAGAATGAATCCTGATCGGATGTCCGGCTGGTCGAGACGCTCGGACACAATACCTGAAACGATGTCGTCGGACACGAGCTCGCCCGCGTCCATGACGGCCTTGGCCTTCATGCCGACCGGCGTCTTCGCCTTGACCGCCGCGCGCAGCATGTCGCCGGTCGAAAGCTGAACCATGCCCCGTGTCTTTTCGAGGAGGTTCGCCTGCGTGCCCTTGCCCGCGCCGGGAGGGCCCAGCAAAATGATATTCACCGACGCTTGCCCCTCAACTTGGCCTTCTTGATCAGACCCTCATACTGGTGCGCTAGCAGGTGAGACTGGATTTGCGCAACCGTGTCCATCGTGACGTTGACAACGATGAGAAGGCTGGTACCGCCAAAGAGCAGCGCAAGGCCGTACTGGCCCATCACGAACTCGGGCAAGAGGCAGATGAGAACGAGGTAGGCCGCGCCGACGGTCGTGATCCTCGAAAGCACATGGTCGAGATACTCGGCCGTCCGCTGCCCGGGTCGGATGCCGGGAATAAAGCCGCCCTGGCGTTTCAGATTGTCAGCCGTTTCCTCCGGATTGAAGACGATAGCCGTGTAGAAGAAGCAGAAGAACGCGATGCCGAGACCGTAGAGCGCCATGTAGAGCGGCGTGCCATGCTGAAGCGCAGCGGTCACTTGCAGCATGAAGTCGCTGAACCCGCCACCCCCGGATGTCTGCGGCGCGCCCTGAGCAACGGCGCCCTGACCCGAAAACTGCGCGACCGTCAGCGGCGCAAGAAGGATCGACGAGGCGAAGATCGGCGGAATGACACCGGCGGTGTTCAGCTTCAGCGGCAGATGGGACGTCTCCGCCTGGGCAGGACGGTTCCGCGCGACCTGGCGCTTCGGATACTGGATCAGCACCCGACGCTGCGCCCGCTCGATGAAGCAGATGAAGGCGATGACGGCGAGCGCGCCGACGATGATCAGGACCACGCCGAAATCGGAAATCGCGCCCGTGCGGTTCTGTTCGAAGATGCCGACGAACGCGCCGGGGAAAGTCGCGACGATGCCCGCCATGATGATGAGCGAGATGCCGTTACCGATACCACGCGCCGTAATCTGCTCGCCCAGCCACATCAGGAACATGGTGCCGCCGAGAAGCGTGATCATGGTTGTGATGCGGAAGAACCAGCCACCTTCGATGACGGCCGACTGATCCCCGCCCCAGCCCTCGAGGCCAACGGCAATGCCATAGCCCTGGAACAGCGTCAGGACGACGGTCCCCATGCGGGTATACTGGTTGATCTTCTTACGGCCGCTTTCGCCCTCTTTCTTGAGGGCGGCCATGGTCGGCGACAGGGACGTCATCAACTGAACGATGATCGACGCCGTGATATAAGGCATGATGTTCAAGGCGACGATCGACATCCGTTCCAGCGCGCCGCCAGAGAACATGTTTACGAAGTCGAGAACACCGCCGCGCGTGCGGTCGAAGAGAATTTCTAGCTGCACGGGGTCAATACCCGGCAACGGGACGAACGAGCAGAGGCGGAAAATGATAAGCGCACCCAGTGTGAACAGGATGCGCTTCTTAAGGTCCGACGCCTTCGAGAAGGACGACCAGCTAAGGCCCGCCGCAAGGTTTTCGGCTGCTGATGCCATTTATCGTTTCCCGCTCACCACTCGTATCGACGGTACATAGGGGTGCGCCGCGCGACGCGCCAGCGCAGCTGGCTCCCGAACCGACCTCGGTCCGGGAGCTGG